>CAKZOA010000398.1 GCA_937132035.1 uncultured Desulfobulbaceae bacterium
CGAGATAAAAACAAGATCGTCCACGCCAATGATGCGGCAGCTGCATGTCTTGGCTATCCCCGGGAGGAACTGTGCGACATCGACCCCGCGTCCATTGCCGAGAGCCTGATGAGTTCGGCAGAAGTGGCGGGACTCAAAGGGGATAAGAGCGAAAACAGACAGCCAGTGGCCGTTTTTCACCGCAGGGACGGCTCCACCCTGCCAGTGGAGCTCCATGTCAGCTCTTTCACCTATCAGGGCGCCAATTACCGTTTTATTTTCTTCAAAGACATCACCAGACAGAGGGAAATGGAGGAAAAACTGCATCGCTCCATGAAGATGGAGGCCGTAGGCCTCATGGCCGGCGGAGTGGCACACGATCTCAACAATATCCTCTCAGGCATCGTCAGCTACCCTGAATTGCTTCTCTATCAGCTCGACGACGATCACCCCATGCGCCCACAGATCGAGGCCATCAAGAATTCGGGCGAACAGGCGGCGCAGATAGTCGATGATCTGCTCACCATGGCGCGCGGCGTGGCCGCCGTCCGCCAAACGGCCAATCTCAACACCTTGATCGGCCGTTATCTCGAATCTCCAGAATTCAGGAGACTGCAGGAACGCCATCCCAGGGTAAGCTGCACCCTCAATCTCGATCAGCAGCTCGCCAATACCCACTGCTCCACCCTGCATGTCATTAAATCGATCATGAACCTGGTGACCAACGCCTACGAGGCCACCCCGCCCGAGGGCAGCCTCAGCATTGCGACATTTAACAGACGTCACGATTCTTCCGCGGACATTGGTTGCGATCTTGCCTCCGGCGACTATGTGGTCTTCGAGGTTCAAGATATGGGAGCCGGCATTGCCGAGTCGGCAATCGCCCATATATTCGAACCATTTTATTCCAGGAAGCAGATGGGGAGGAGCGGAACCGGTCTCGGACTGTCGATTGTCTGGAACACCGCCAAGGATCATAGCGGAGGCGTGACGGCAGACAACAGCAGCGAAGGCGCACGCTTCCGTCTCTATCTGCCGGCCACCGACGAACCGGTGAGCCAGCCCGAGCAGAAAACCGTAAAAGAGGAACTGCATGGCGACGGCGAAAAAATCCTGGTGATCGACGATGAGCCCCAACAACTCGAAATTGCCTGCCAGATGCTGACGACCCTGGGCTACCTCCCCGAAAGCGCGTTTTCAGGCGAGGCCGCCCTCGAGCGTGTCAGGCGCAAGAAGTTCGATCTGGTGCTGCTCGACATGATCATGAATCCGGGCATGGGCGGGCGCAGCACCTATGCTGCCATCCTCGAGCAGGAACCGGGCCAGAAGGGGATCATCGTCAGCGGCTTCTCCGAGGACAGCGAAGTCCGTGCCACCCTGGCATTGGGCGCCGGCAGTTTCGTGCGCAAGCCCTACTCTCTCTACAGCCTGGCCACGGCGGTGAAAAATGTGCTCAATACCGCCTGAACGGTTGCAGCAGGCTCTCTTCTTTCTAGTCCGTGTTCGCTTGATTACACAACACTCCAAGAATGTTTTGGAAAGAATGTAAATGTAACAGCCCCGTTGGGTGAGCCAAAAATGATGGTTCTGGCTTTTTCCCTCTTCGGACGCGAATAGAGGGAAAAACAATCGCTGGTAATTTTCAAAGCATAGGTATCTCACCCCATATCGCCCTTGGACTTGCGCGCGCATCCGAAAAAGTCTAGAGTATCTGAATATGCAATGAGTATTATGGTTTGCTGCACTTAGAATAAACACTTTATCTGAGGAGTTCGCTTCAACTGATAAGCATGTTCTCAGCTGGAAGAGATGTGCCTGGCCAGAGCACTCTACCTTGCTGTGCTATGTCGTGCATCGCAATTTCGCAGAGATGATCAATCATTATGAGGGAGGAAAGAGTCAATGACCCAATGGCTGATGCAGTACAATCCCGTTGTTCAGGCGCTGATCGCTACACTTTTTACCTGGGGTGTTACCGCAGCTGGAGCGGGGCTTGTCTTTTTCACACGAAGCGTTAATCAGAAACTCATGGATTCGATGCTCGGTTTTGCCGCCGGAGTAATGATTGCTGCAAGTTTCTGGTCTTTGCTCGCACCTGGTATCGAAATGGCGGAAAACCTCGGCCATCTTCCCTGGCTGACGGCCGCTGTAGGATTTCTCGGAGGCGGCATATTCATGCGCCTGACCGACAAATTCCTTCCGCACCTGCATCCCGGATTGGCAATAGACAAGAAGGAGGGCATCAAGACTTCCTGGCAGCGCAGCACACTACTGGTATTGGCCATAACATTGCATAACATACCGGAGGGCCTGGCGGTCGGTGTGGCTTTTGGGGCTGTGGCGGCAGATCTGCCTTCAGCCACCATCGGTGGAGCCATCGCTCTGGCACTCGGTATTGGCATACAAAACTTTCCGGAAGGGACAGCTGTTTCAATGCCTCTTCGCCGGGAAGGAATGTCGAAGACCAAAGCTTTTCTGCTGGGCCAGTTTTCCGGCATGGTTGAACCGATTGCCGGTGTCATAGGCGCCCTTTTTGTCCTGAAAATGCAACACATCCTTCCCTATGCCCTTTGCTTTGCCGCCGGTGCGATGATCTTTGTCGTCGTCGAAGAACTGATCCCCGAATCGCAGCAACGCCTCGCCAATATCGATACGGTGACCATGGCGACCATGGCAGGCTTTACAATCATGATGATGCTCGATGTTGCTCTAGGTTGAGGAATAATTGCTGGCAGCACACGGCAGTCGCACATCTGCTTCAATACATGCAGGCGCAGCAACTGCGACGCCTTTCACCTGATCCAGGTTTATCTCGACAATCTTCTGAAAACTCTGCCTGGGTTGAAAACAGCATAACGGAGGCACTCCCCATCCTCCCGCCGCTTTTCCATCTTTTTTCACCAAAAAACGACTGTAGAGCAAACCGGGCCCCTCTTTTCAGCCGGAAGGGCAGACATCTCTCAACTCCTTTTTCCGGCTGATGGAAAAAGTACTTCCCGCAGCGCCTCTCCAATTCTAGCGACCGTGTAGGGCTTTCTCACATAGGCTGACACGCCCAGTTTCCTGGCCTCTTCAATGTTTGCCGGATTGGAGTAGCCGCTGGCTATTATGGCTTTTTGGTATGGCTTAAACTCCAGAATTCGCTTATAGGTCTGTAGGCCGTCGATTCCGGGAGTCATGATCATGTCGAGGATGATGAGATCGGCCGAATTACGTCGCAGATACTCAATTGCTTCCTCGCCGCTGGCCACCGTAGTGACCATATATCCGAGATAGTGGAGAATATCCGAAGCGATGTTGCGCTGCTCCTCGGAATCGTCGACTAACAGAACCGACTCTCCCGCACCTCTCAGAACCCCCTCCTCCTCTTTCTCTGTATGGTTACCATCAATAGTATCATCCGCCGGAAAGAAAAGCTGAAACGTTGTCCCTACGTTTTCCAGGCTATCAATGATGATGTGTCCCCCATGATCCTCGACCGTTCCCCACACCACTGCCATGCCCAATCCCGTACCGCTTTTTCCCATCACTTTGCGTGAGTAGAAGGGCTCATAAATCCTTTCCAGTTCTTTCTCTGCGATACCGACACCGGAATCAACCACTGCCAGTTTGATATAGGGTCCTGAACGCCAGGTACTGAAGCCCGCCGGCCTGCTGTTGAGCGTCACCGAGGCTAGTGTGATCTCCAAGACTCCACCATCCACCATCGCTTCTACTCCATTGGCCACGAGGTTCATGACGGTTTTACTCAAGTGAATGGGAGATCCTTTGACCCAATAGTGCTGGTTGGAGCAGTCAAAGCGCACCTCTGTCTTGGGATGGGTCTTCAGGAGTTCTCGAAACTCGGGGCTGGCCAGATAGGCGGTAACCAATTCCTGCATATCCACCCGCTCCTCTATCTTGACCCCACGTCGAGCCAAGGTGAGCAGGTCGGTGACGATTGCCGCCGCCTTCTTTCCCGATGCACGGATGGTCTCAATGGGTCGTCTGAGTTCTGAATCCTGAGGCAGGTTGAGCAGGAGAAAATCAGGATAGCTGACGATCCCCGAGAGTATGTTGTTGAGATCATGAGCGACACCGCCGGCGAGGGTGCCTATGGCCTCCATTTTTTCCGCCTGGCCAAGCTTTTTTTGTATTTCCCGGCGCTCTTTGATCTCATTGATCAATTTGCTGTTGGCATCCTGCAGTTCGCGTGTGCGAATCTCGACGAGTTCTTCAAGATGGTCTTGATGTAGTTCAAGCTCCGATTCACGCTTTCGAATCTTGGCAAGCATGGTGTTGAAGACGTCCACAAGAATGCCTATCTCATCGTCATGTATCTTTTCCACCCGCTTCTGGTAATTCTGCGTCTGCGTAATCTGCTGCATTGTACGGGCCAGTTCAGTTACTGGCGCTGTCACTGCTCTGTTCAAACGGATACATAAGAGCATTCCACCGGTCAACAGGAGAGCGCTGAATGTAGAAATAACAAGCCAGAAGTGCAGCAACCGGCGGTCGAGCCTGGTCAGATCGGTGCGCACGATAATAAAGCCAATTATCTCTTCTTTAAGGGAAATCGTACGGATGACATCGAAATAGTCCTCGGCGAAACGCTCAACGATGGTATCTGCTTTCTCTACCATTTTTTCCGGCAGGGTGGTTGCCGCCCTGCTGTTGCCATATTGAGGCTGTATGTAAGAGACGAACAGTGTTCCGTCTTCGTTGTAGAGAGCGGCGGAGAGCACGTCCCTTTCGGCCCGTAGCGCGCTCAACATCTCATAGGCAGTATCGGGATCGCGAAACACCAGGGCCGCCGTGCTATTATCACCGATCACCTCGGCCAACACCCTGCTGTTGCTCACCAGTTTAGCCCGGAAGCTGAACAGCTTTTCCATGGAAACAGCAACCGTCATTACTCCGATCAGCAGCCCTGAGGTCAGCAAAACCACAGCCGACAGCTTTCTGCTGATTGGCCAGTTATAGAAATGGGTGAGTAAACGGTGCATGCCTCTCAATCAACTATGGTTGCAAGTCTCAACAACTTCGAGCTTATTGACAGCTCCGAATACCGGACCGCCTGCAGGTTGACACCCACCCCTATCCGCTGCTGTTTTCGCACAAGATTGACCATACCTCCCATGGCGAGAAATCCGGGGGTATCAGCGACTGTGAGGACAGGAAGCCCTGCAAGTCTCTCTTTGATGTCGTCGAAATGCCGGAGCTGATCCGCACCAATATAGAGAACGTCACACACCCGGACACTAATATCTTCGGCTTCATCATAGAACACTACTCGCATTGGCTTGCCTCTCCAGCGTTCGCCGGTCACAACCTGATCGATGATGGCGCCGAAGGGGGGATTCCCGACAATGCCTATAGTGAAATACTCAGAACGCTCCATCCATAACCCTGGCCAACTGACAAACCTGGCGAGATTATAGAGAAATACAGCCTTGACATGATGCTCAGTAGTCTGGGGAGAAGCCGGTGCGACCCCGGCTGAAGCCAGGGACAGGACACCCAGGAAAGCGACGAGACAGAGAAAGCGCGTTTTTCGCAAACACCATTGTAGTTGTAAAGCAAGCGACATACAAAAACCTAAAACCTGTAGGTTGCCTTGAGCCAGTATGTCGGAGGAATATGCGACGAGACAATCCCAGATCCAGTTGGAATAGCCTCCTTATGGCCTGAGGAAAGCAGATTCTCGCCACCGACTGCAAGCTGCAATGCCTCAAGCGGCTCCCAGAGCAGCTGAAGGTCAAAGCGCAGGTATTCGCCGATAGTGTCGGATTCATATTCATCCACGTAATAGAGTTCGCCATTCAAGGAAAGCGAAGGACTCATATCATAGTACCCTCTGATCTGGAATTGATGCCGAGGGTAGTTTTTCTCCGAATTCAGCGAATTGAGCGTATTGGACTGATGCCGATCAGAATACTCGAGATTGAGGTCCATCCAGGAATAGCCCGCCATCAGTTTGAGATGTTCCAATACCTGCCAGGCCGTAGAGATTTCGATGCCGTAGGATTCACCTTCGATGTTGTTGACGAAGGTGTTGGGAATGACCAGGTGCGACGGTAACGGTGCCGTCTCCAAGAAAGCTCTCCCCTGACGCTCGCCGCGTAGATCGCCATAGTCGTTATAGAAGGTGGCGACATCGACCGAGAGGGAATCAGTCCACTGCCAGCGATAGCCGAATTCATAGGCGATCAGCTCCTCCGAGTCGAAATCGTCGTTACCTACCAGGCGGAGTTGCACAGGGGTGGGGCCTTGCTGGAAGGAAGCGAAATGGATGGTGACGTCCTGTTCCGTCCTCGACGGCGTGCGCACCGCCCGCGAGATCGCAGCCCAGAGAAGATGGTGTTTTTCAGGCATGTAACGCAGTCGGATACTCGGCTGAATTTCAAAGCCGGAGTAATCGTTGTGTTCAAACTTGGAACCGACCGTGCACCAGAGGGTGTTTTCGACAACCGATATGTCATCCTGGAGAAAGGCGCTCCATAAAACGGTTGACTCCGAGGCTGGAGTAAAAGTGGTTGAGAAGGTACCTTCGGTCTCATCCTCTGTCCATCTTACTCCCACGCCCCAGACTATCTGATGGTCCGGCCAGCGTTTCAGGTGGTGCTGCAGTTCGAAATCGAAGGTATCCCTCTCCTCCTCGACTACCACCAGATCCTGGGTATAGCCGGTATAATACAACTTGACATTGACATCAGAGACCTTTGAAAGATTGTGATGGTATTCCGTCAGGATATGGCCGCCATGGAACTTCTCGGTCTCTTCGGAACGGCGAAAGAAAGGCGGAGTCAGAAAGCCAGAGAGTAGCGATGTGAAATCGGCTTCTCCTTTATATAATTCACTCTGGAAGGACAAACTGCTGTCCTTCCAGCTGCTGTCGAGGCGCAAACCGGCCCGGGATGACTGCAAAGCATCATGAGCGTCGGCGCCGCTTGCCGTTTCCATTTCGTCACGCTTGAATCCTTTGACATAGAACCTGTAGGCTGTTGTCTCCCCAAACCTGCCGCCGAAACGGGCGGCCGCTAGAGGCTGTTCTCTGGTTCCATACATTGCCTGCACCAGGCCACCTTGGGTCTCTGCGCTGTTTTTGGATATAATATTAATGACGCCGTTGACCGCATTGGCGCCCCACACCGTCGCTCCCGGTCCGCGAATCACCTCGATGCGTTCTATGTCTTCGAGTATGGTGTCAACTCTGTCCCAATATATCCCCGAGTAGAGCGGGGTGTAGAGACTGCGGCCGTCGATGAGCACCAGCAGCTTGTTCTCGAAGAAATCATTGAATCCCCGGGCGCCGATTTCCCATTTTGAACCGTCGACCTGTCCCACCTGGATGCCTGGAACCAGGCGAAGAATGTCGGGAATGGTTCTCGCCCCCGTCCTGCGAATGTCCTCGGGGGTGATGACCGTGATAGCGGCGGCGGCATTGAAAAGCGTCTCCGGCCGTTTGGAAACCGAAGTGACCTTGAGTTCGAGCAGTTCCTCTATGGAAAGCGTCTTGAGGTAGGCAAGTGTATTCTCATCCGTTTCCGTTATGCCCCTCACCGGCAGGAGGAAAGACACAATGAGCAGAAACAGAGATATCCAGAATGCCGGATTCCGGCTGCGACGGTATATATGGAACATTGCTCCCTTGAAACTGTGATATAGTCAGTATATAATAGATCTTCAACCTACCTAATGTATACAGAAGAGACCGTTGCTTGACAAGAGGTCTTTTTTAGATGGCATGCCGGTGTAGGTGCAGGAGTTACGGGAAAAAGGGAAGGGAGTAAAGCACAAATGATGATGAGAAAACCATCTTTATCGTTTTCTTTCAAAATCGAATGCTGTTGCAAGAAATCCACTCGCTCCACTGAATGAGGCCTGGGGGTCCTTTGCTGTTTTGAGCAAGAGCAGTGCAGCTTTCGCCCAGTCTTCGGAGTTACTGTAGAGTGAGTTGCCCATCAATTTTATGGAGGCAGAAGGAATATGCCCCCCAGTGATGTCATCCACTCCTTCTTCCTGTATTTCACTGACCAGGTGGTGCTCGGAGTCACCTATGTATACTGCATGGCCATATATGCCACCCTGTTGCTGTTGAAAGTGCCCGGAAAATAGCGCTCCCATATTATGATTCCGGAAAGGATACAGTTACAGAGATATTTCGATTCGTTTGCGATTACTCCTCTTTGCTTTCATAGTGTCGAACATATAATCGACTCGTTGTGTCCTCTGCACCTCCCCCGCCGGGCCGTCTCTTCTTTAAATCCCGCCAATAACGTATTTCTGCGTCCTCTCTCCGAGATGCAGCGATCCTGCAGCGTTCTGCCAACCGGGAGTAAAAAAGGAAGCTTGTAGTGTCGACCACGCTTTTTTCCTTGAATACCTCTTGCTTTTGCTGTTTAGTGATATACAGTTTTTAGATAAAACAGATACAGCACTGTATTTTTGTCCATCCTACTTGCAACACTTCTTGCATCTTCGTTGCCGATAAAGATTGCTGCGTATCTCAGTCTCAAGGAGACCCGTTTGAAACTCTTTATTGGCAATCTTCCCTATGATATAACTGAACCTGAAATAGCTACCCTTTTTGGTGAATATGGCGAGGTATTAAATACACATCTCATCACCGATCAATTCTCTGGCAGATCCAAAGGCTTTGCCTTTGTCGAAATGTCAAATCGCGGAGAAGGACACAAAGCAATGGAAACCCTCAACAAAATGCTCTTCAAACATCGGGAGCTGGTGTGTAAAGAGGCTCTTCCGCCAAAAAAAGGTAAGAAAAAACGACGCTGAATACTAAAACAATTCATCTTCAGAACACAATGCCGCACGGATAGAATATTTTGCCATCGGAAAACGTTTTGCCCGATGGCACAGCAGCTGGCGTTGATTTCACAACACCGGCTGTTTTTTACACTGTCGGCTCCGCCAAACGAGCGGCCGACAACTGAACAAAGGGGGAGGTTCCCCGACAACACAGGAGCACCAGAAATGGCAGAAGGAACAGTAAAGTGGTTTAATGACGCAAAGGGTTTTGGTTTTATCGAGCAGGACGGCGGCCAGGACGTTTTCGTCCATCATTCCGCTATCCAGGCAGATGGCTTCAAGTCTCTCACGGAAGGAGAACGCGTCAGCTTTGACGTCGTCCAGGGCCAAAAAGGCCCGGCTGCGGAAAACGTAGTCAAAATGTAAGCGAGAAAATCGCCGAATCGCAGCCGGATGATGGTTGCGGTTCGGCACCTCATAATCCCATTCCACCACTAAGGTGGAGATTATCTAACAGGCGTGGCACTCTGCCCAGCCCTGTACAGCCGTCCACCGGTCTTATTAACAGATTGATCCGCACTCTCTTTGCACCCCTCTTCCCCAAAACTGACGTACAGCTCCGCTCCCCCACCAGGCGTCAATACCTTGCTATTGCGCTGATGATGAATAACTATGTAAAGAGCGGAAAGAAGAGGCTGCAGACGAGCGCCAGTTGGGAACGGAAGTGTGGCAATATCACACTATTGTACGAGTGCTTCCGTCTCACCTGAAGAGGCGATCGTCGCACCCTCACGGAGGACAATCTCTGTCACGAAACAGAGTCACATTATACCCTTACAAGAAATACTATTTTGGGAAAAGCTGCATTTTTCGTAAAATACCTGGACCAACCAAAGGAGAAACCATGTCGCTGACACCATCAACAATGCTCGAACTCGGAACCGAAGCACCACCTATCGACATCAGCGCGCCCGATGGACTACCCTACGTTCTTGCCGACCGCCGGATAGACAAAGGTCTTCTTGTCATCTTCATGTGTAACCACTGCCCGTATGTTATTCATATCAGAGAAGAGTTGACCAATAAAATAAAGCAGTACCAGATGCAGGGGATAGAGGTTGTCGCCATCAACAGCAACGACTTCAGCGAGTATCCGGACGACAGCCCTGAACGGATGGTGGAAACCGCCGAAGCCTTCGGATTTTCCTTTCCCTATCTTGTCGATGAAGATCAGAGGACGGCCAAGGCCTACCGCGCCGCCTGCACCCCTGATATTTTTCTTTTCGACGCCGACAAAAAACTCGTCTATCGCGGCCAGTTCGACAGTGCCCGTCCCGGCAACAGTGAACCGGTAACCGGTGAGGATCTCACCCGCGCCGTCGAACAGCTTGTAGCAGGCGAGGCCGTCACCGTGGAGCAGAAACCCAGCATGGGCTGCAACATCAAGTGGAAGCAGGACAATGCCCCGGAGTATTTTGGCGCCTGAAGAAAAAGACATCTTCTCACTCCCAAATTCGTAAAGTTTGGTATTTGTGTGCCACGTAATTTCAACGGGCAGCGGACCCGGAATAGATATTTTCGCGGGACGCCATGAACCCGCTGCGCCGTAGCCGTCCTGGCTGCAGCCACCCCTGAGATACGCATCTCCAGGACACAGTATGAGATTATTGGCTCAAACAGATGGGTAATGAGAAAAAGATATCGCCCTGAGTCTTAGGCTTAGGCTTAAACCACGTGAACGATTCCAGCGGATCCATGAAGAAGCTATGAACTCACGGGTTCACCTCTGGTCTGAGGCGAGCAGAGAACGTTTCGGCTTGTCTTTTTGCTAAAAGCTTGCCACAAGAATTCCCACCCCCCTCCGCAGTGAACGTTTGAGAATATTTTCCTTCTGAGGGGAACGGACGTGAAGAGGCATGCCGCTCAACTGGGGGGTCTGGGGTAGCGCCAGTTTGTTTTTTTCCACGTCATTGAGATAAAGAATCTGTTCAATTTGCCATCTCTTCATAGCGTCCCTCCCTTCAATCCGTTGACAGGCGCGCTGTCCACAGGTACAGCACCCTTCATACCCTGATATTATCACAGAAAAACAGATGAAGTCAAACAGAAGGCACTACATATCAAAGAAATCCGACGCAGCCATACAATATGGTGCGTAGCCGCCTATTTATCCACAAAAAGGTTCAATCCCGATATTTTGCAGGTTTGCAGAATCGACCAGACCAGCATGAAACACCTCTACACGATATCCCATCACCCAGCGGATCCCCGTGCGCAGCAGAGAAAGAACATTCTCTACATCAAACATTCACTCTCCGCGAATCCAGCGGTTGTTCTCATAGAGAAAGTACGGATTGAACCTTTTTTTATAGTTCATGGCCGGAATCCTGTCGATGTTATATCCCAGATAGAGATAATCTATGTTCTTGTTCAAGCAGAAGTTGATCATCGTCAGAATATTAAAGACACCAGGACTGCGCCTGGCCTCATCGGTATCAAAGTAAAAATAGACGGCGTTGAGCCAGTTGCTGCCGATATCGACTATACCATTGCCTATGAGCCGGTTCTCCACTTTGTAGCGGATTTCAAAAGTGGAGGTAATTTTATTGAGGAAGAATCCGGAATAATAGGCCTCGGCAGTATTGCCTTCATGGGGATAGCGCTGCCGCAGAAATTTCTCGCACAGTGCAAGTTTTTCCATGGTAGGGCGAATGAGGCCTATGGAAACGTCGACATCGGTATTTTTTCGCCACACCCGCTTCTGAGAACGGGTCGGTTTGAACTGCTTTGAATGCAGGCGAATGGGAACGCATGCACTGCAGTTTCTGCAGTGCATAGCATAGAGGGAATTGCCATTGCGACGATATCCAGCCGCCAGGAAGAGCTCCATCATCCGGTCCGAGAGCGGACCGAACAAGCCCTGATAGAAAGTTGCCGGATATGGCAATTGATAGGGGCAGTTTACCGTTACATCGACAAAATATTTATCAACCCTCTTTTTCAATGTCGAAAATTCGAGGGCACATTCCTGATCATACTTAGACATCGTACTTTCAATACATTAGCTGCTGCTCTGTCTTCAGTTTCGTTTTTCTTGGTCAATATAGTATATATTATTCCTATACCAGTCCCTGGTCAAGCATCGCATTGACGACTTTGACAAATCCGGCGATATTCGCCCCGGCCACATAATTCCCTTTGACACCGTAGTCTTCAGCTGCATGCAGACAGGTTTTGTGAATGGCCTTCATAATATCTTTAAGCCGGTTGTCCACCTCCTCCCTGGGCCAGGATAAACGCATTGAGTTCTGCGACATCTCCAGTCCAGACACGGCCACGCCTCCGGCGTTGGCGGCTTTTCCCGGTCCATAGAGCAACTTATTGTCGAGATAGACATCAACGGCCTCAGGGGTGGACGGCATGTTGGCACCTTCACTGACAAGACGCACCCCGCCCTCGATCAGGGAAAGACCGTCCTTGCCGTTTATTTCGTTTTCCGTGGCACAGGGAAAAGCACAATCGGCCTTGTGACGCCACAACGGATTGTGATCCAGCGAGCTGTCACTAGGCACATACACCGCCTCCTGATACTTCTCGGCATATTCGCTGATTCTGCCGCGGCGCACATTCTTCAGAAGCTTGACAAAGGCCAGTTTATCTGCATCGATGCCGGCCTCGTCATAGATGTATCCAGACGAATCGGAGAGAGTGACAACCTTGCCGCCAAGTTCGAGAATTTTCTCCGTGGTAAACTGAGCGACATTGCCCGAACCGGAAACAAGACACACTTTACCATAGAAGGTTTCGCCATGTTCAGCGAGCATCTCGGCGGCGAAGTAGACATTGCCATAACCGGTAGCCTCCGGCCGTATGAGGCTCCCCCCCCAGGACAGGCTCTTGCCGGTGAGTACGCCGGTAAATTCATTGCGCAGTTTTTTATACATACCGAAAAGAAAGCCTATCTCCCTGGCACCGACGCCGATATCTCCTGCCGGCACGTCGGTATTGGGGCCGATATGCCTGCTGAGTTCCGCCATAAACGATTGACAGAACCGCATCACCTCATTGTCGGACTTACCCTTGGGATCAAAATCGGATCCTCCCTTGCCGCCGCCCATGCTGAGCGTCGTCAGCGAATTTTTAAAGACCTGCTCGAAGGCGAGAAATTTCATTATTCCCAGATTGACGGAGGGATGAAATCGCAGTCCGCCTTTGTAAGGGCCCAGGGCACTGTTCATTTCCACCCGGAAGCCTCGGTTGACATGTACCTGTCCCTGGTCATCCATCCAGGGTACCCGAAAAAGGATAACCCTTTCCGGCTCGGTTATGCGCTGAAGTACAGCCAGCTGTCTGTACTCCATATTTCTGTCCAACACGGGCTTGACCGATTCAAGAACCTCTTCCACCGCCTGGTGAAACTCACGCTGTTCCGGATCCTTTTCCTTAAGTTGGCTCATGACCTGATCCATCGCTTCTCCTTTTTTCTCAGATAACAGAAGGGTTATGCAGCTTCAACTTTCACCGCGCTCATATATGATAACTCCTTTTGAGGATTTGCCATCGCATTTGATGGTCAATGGCGATGACAGACGCAGGTGGCTGAGGTATTGAGTACTCTCAACGGTGTCTGCAGCAAGCAGCCATTGCCAGTCTAAACGCTCGCTCTCGGCGATGCCGTCAATGGTATTTTCTCCGCCTTCGTCATACTCCGTAACCGTCAAATAGGGAATCCCCAAAGAGGTAATATTTTGAAAAAAATGGGATCCCTGAGAAGGCTCGGCTTTGAGTTTACTATTGCGTATTTCCACCATTGCCCCCACTCCGGAAATATCCCGCCATTGCACGGGAATACCAAGCCAGCGATCAGCTGTGCCCCACCTGCCGGGACCGATCAGCACATAAGGACGGGATTGTTTTTCCAGCTTTCCGTTGAGAATACCTATTTCCGAGGCGATGGTCTGGGTTCTGCCGGGGTCGAATTCATCCGGCTTCACCAACAGGATGTCGGCGCAGTTGGTAAAACGTCCATGCCCGAGGCAGTTGCCGGAATAACATATCGCCTCGGCCACCTCCTCCATGCTGATCTCAACATCACCGCTCTCCCCGCCGGCCACCATGGGCCGCATTTGCAGGAAGTAGAGAATCGACTGACGGGGATCATCAGCCAGGTTGAGAGCAAACTCCATTTCCACCTCGCAGCCCATGCCCTGTCTGCCTATTTCAAGCAGTTCCGACAGCACCTCGGCCAGGGGATAGATGCGATATTTAAGCAGCTGGGCAAAGGTCATGATGCGCATGCCGGGCATAAAGCCATCGCGAATACGGTGCTCTGCGGCCACGTACGTCGAGGAGAGCTGCTGGACAGGATATTCCTGGTCGGCATCCTGCACCTGCCTCAATACCAAATTTGAGTCGCGGCGGGAGAACTCCGCCTCTGTGGACACATCGAGGGCATAAAATGTGTTCTGGCAGTTATCCAAAATATCTTCCACAGTGGAAAACTGGATGAGTCGCTCCGGATGAGCCGGCGAAAAACGTAGCGACTTTTCACCATCAACCACGGTTTTACCGAGCCCAAGAGCAATATGGGCAATTCCCTCATGCGCTTTCATATTAAGGATCGGATAATGATTATGCGACTGGGCGACCCCGGAGACGGCAGGATACCAGTAGCCGTTATGCTTGTTGCCCACTACTTCCTGGATAATCACCGCCATGGCGTCGGCTCTGCTGCTGCCGGTATTCTGGGCAAAGGCCCGGGGGCTGGCAAACCATGTCGACGCGTATATGAGTTTGACGGCATTTTCC
>CAKZOA010000399.1 GCA_937132035.1 uncultured Desulfobulbaceae bacterium
TCCGCATCATCCCCATTCCATGGGTGGAATTGACCAGCCACACCGAAGAGATCCTCCCTGCCGTGGCCACCGGCATCCAGCTCGATCTCGGTCTGGTCTTTATCGGCATGGTTATTCCCTTCTGGGCAGTGATCGGCGGCCTTATCGGCCTGATCATCACCATTATCATCAACCCGATCCTCTATTCCCACGGCATCCTTCATCGCTGGCACCCCGGCATGAAGACCGTCGATACGGTGTTTGCCAATAATTTCGATTTTTATATGAGTTTCGGCATAGGGTTGGGTCTGGCCATAGGCGCCATCGGCGTCTGGTCCGTTATTCACAGCTTCCGCGAGGCCAAGGACGAAAACACCTCCTGGTCGAACCTTTTCAATCCTCCCAAGGGAAGAGGGGATTTCAACTTCTGGATATCGATCGCCATCTATGTGGTCTCCACCTGCGCCTATGTCGCTCTCTGTGTCTTTCTGGTGCCGAATTTTCCCTGGGTCTTCTTTCTCGCCTACGGCTTTATCTACACCCCGATAATCAGCTATATCACCGCCCGCATGGAAGGTATCGCCGGCCAGTTCGTCAGCCTGCCACTGGTACGGGAGGCGAGCTTCATTGCCGGCGCCAGGTTTTTCGGCTACCAGGGCATTGAAATATGGTATGCGCCGATTCCCATACACAATTACGGCGAGGCCACCGTCCAGTTTCGTCAAATTGAACTCACCGGTACCTCCATACGCGGCATTATCAAGGCAGAACTGGTGGTCTTTCCCATCGTAATGACCGCCAGCCTGCTGTTCTCCCAGTTTATCTGGAGGCTGGCACCGATACCATCGTCGAGCTACCCCTACGCCCAGGAGCTCTGGCACCTGCAGGCCCTCAACACTTTGCTCATGCAGACATCGACTCTGGAGGGAAATTCACTATTCTACCAAGCCCTCAACAGTGTCACCGTCTTTTCCGGTCTGGCTTTTGGGGTTGTCATGTACGGACTGCTGAGTTTTTTCGGACTGCCGGTGCTGCTGATCTATGGTGTAGTCCGCGGGCTTGGTCAGTCGACGCCACACGGGATGATCCTCGAAGTCGTCGGCGCTCTGCTGGGTAGATACTATTTTTACAAACGCTACGGCAAAATGTGGCGTCAGTATGCGCCGGTGCTGCTGGCCGGTTTTTCCTGCGGTATGGGGCTGACCGGTATGTTCGCCATGGGTTTCGCCCTCATCATCAAATCACTGGGCCATCTGTCCTATTAGGCTGTATGAACAACGAGACGACAATACCGATGCGGCAGACGATTTTTCAAAACACATCGCACCCTGTGTCAGACGATGACAATTGACGAATGTCTGCGGCAAAAAGCCAGGACTGCAGAAGCTTCCGACGGGGTAATCAAATGCTCAGTTTATCCACAACCGGCAATATATTTGCCGCAATCACACACATATTCTGCTATGCTATGAGTATATTGCCCCCTTTCCTGCAGCTCACCAGGAATAAACAGACAACCGGCCAACTCTTACCCAACAAGCATCCCGCCACAGGAGAAAACCGGTGATCACCAAAAAACCTCTGTTTTACTGGATACTCACCAAA
>CAKZOA010000400.1 GCA_937132035.1 uncultured Desulfobulbaceae bacterium
ATCCACAAGCTGGTCCAGGGCAGAACCTCAAGACGCTTCAACGAGATGCGCTCGCCACAGGACTCGCAGATATCGTACTCATCGTCCTCTATCCGCTCGAGGGCATGATTAATTTCTGCTATTTTCTTCTCCCCTTCTGCGTCAAGCTGTTCCAGACTCCCGGCCATCTGCTGACTGGCGGCCCGTTCTTCTAGCTCCACCTGATCCTGTCTGAGGTTGGCCCTTGACTCTTCGAGAGTGAGCCTTTGTTGCATCAGTTCCTGGCGCTGCGTTTTCAGGCGATCTTGTAGGTATTTTTTCTGTTCTGTATCCATTGTCTTTTCCTTCCGGCATAAAACACTCCCAGCATTTTCTGCGGCGATGGTGTTACTGTCAGTGCTGATTGTCTTCTTTTGCAGGACAGTAATCTTGTCATATCGGAAAGTACTCCGCCGCCGATATTCTACCGCCCTGCAGCTGGCTCACTTCTCTCTCCCCGGCTCAAGCGCAACGATGCTATGCTATGTCTCAATCGAAAAAAACCCTTCAGATACAGGCGACAGACCTTAGCAGCAGCCTCAGCAACCCGCGCCTCATGGTCTTTGAGCCCGAGGCTCCTGACATTTCTGAAGCTTTCTCTGGCATCGGCAATTCACAGCTTCAGGGAAGCGACAACAATCCCTGCAATTCCTTTATTATTTCACTATCTTTTGCCTAACACTTCATCTTCAATATCCATGCCATCTATAAAAAATCTTCTCACTACCAAATCCGTAAGGTTTTGTATTTGTGTGCCACTTCATTTACACAAGCAGCGAATCAGAATAGATCTTTTATGTGACACCAGTATATAGACAGGCTGAAACTGGCTGAAACTCAGCCTAGCCGATTATGGGGAGACAGGGGTGCACTTTTCACGGGCGTCTGCAGCCTGCCAGCGGGCGGCGGAGCCGTAGCGGCCAACATCTCTACGGAAACAGATACCACTTGAAAAGTGACAAATAAACATTCATATACAGGAGAAGACCGTGGCCGCAGCAGTCATCGATCTTGGCGAGATTCAGGGTGGCAGCGGTCCCGTCACCAGCCAATCACGTCTGCTGAAAACGAGGGGAGGCGCATATGCGGAAAAGAGAGCTACAACTCAAGACACTGGCCGAAAAGGCGCAAGGGTGCAGCAGGTGCCCGCTTCACAGGGGACGGACCCACGTCGTCTACGGCGAGGGTCCAGCCGCCGCATCGGCCATGCTTGTCGGTGAGGCACCGGGCAGGGCCGAAGATGAAGGCGGTCGACCATTTATCGGCAGAACCGGATCCTTTTTCAGAAAGATGCTGGCATCCTGCGACCTGCCCAGCGAAGAGCTCTACATCACCTCGGCGGTGAAGTGCCGGCCGCCAGGCAACCGCGACCCCAAAAAAGATGAGCTTACCGCCTGCCGTAGCGCCTGGCTTGAAAAACAGATCGAGCTGATCGACCCACCTTTGATACTGGTGCTCGGCAAATGCGCCGCCGTGCAGATGCTTGATTGGAGAGGCAGCCTCAAAGAGCTGCGCGGAGGATTCCACAGCCGGCAGGGCCGCTGGCTGCAGGTGACCTATCACCCCACTGCGGCTATGCGTTTTCCCAAAATACGAGAGGATTTCAGAAAGGACCTGCAGCGCTTTGGCCGCAACCTGGCACACAGCCAGAACAGCAACCGCTGACAATGGTGCAGACAGCACTTCTGCCAGCACACACCCACTGGCAGGAAACTCGCTTTTTGCACCATTGCTTCAAGCCGCCGGCCATGCTATGGTTGTCTCAATCCCGTATCAGCGAACCTTGACCTGCAAAATCCTGGCAACCAGGAAAAAGAAGCGATGAGAGACAACGGTAAACGACC
>CAKZOA010000401.1 GCA_937132035.1 uncultured Desulfobulbaceae bacterium
GCCCTGATGCCTCTGCAGATTCAGCCGAAATTTCTGCGGGCCATTCAGGAAGGAGAGGGTACGAGGTTGGGAAGCAGCAATGTCGTCAGCTACAATTTTCGTCTGATCAGCGCCACCAATAAGGACTTGTCGCAGGCAGTGGAGGAGGGGACCTTCCGGGAGGATCTGTTTTTCAGACTCTTTTCCGTGGAAATCATGGTGCCGCCTCTCCGGCAGAGAAAAGAGGACATTCTGCCCCTGGCTATTCAGTTCCTGGACGAGACCAATAAGGTTTTTAGTAAGAGGGTGGCCGGCTTTTCCACGGAGATACTGGAACTTTTTGAGAGATACAGCTGGCCCGGCAATGTGCGCCAGCTGCGTAAAGAGGTGGAGAGGCTGGTCGCCTTGACCACCGATGGGGAGCTGATCTATGCCGACAAGTGCTCACGCGAACTGTTGAGTTTTTATCGGACCATAGACCCAGATGCCGCCGGAATAAAGAAGCCTCTGAGCATACCCGACCATGTCCGCAGGCTGGAGGTGGAGTTGATCGGCAGGGCTTTGAAGAAGACCGAGGGCAACAAGTCCAGGGCCGCCGAACTCTTGAACATAACCAGACAGGGCTTGTTGAAGAAGATCAAGCGCTACGGTCTCGGGAAAACCATATAGAGCAGAAGGGGATATCTTCTCAGCCAGACTGCAGTGGTTGCCGCTGAAACACTGGTGCGGATGGCTGCGCTTCCTCCTTCTCGAAAAAACCATCGGCCTCATCTGTCAAAACGAGAGTGCCTTCGGTCTGGATCAGGCCGAGTTTCACCAGGCGGGCGTGCAGCGGCTTCAAGCTCGCAGGGGCAGTACCTGCAATCCTGGCAATATGCGGAATTGATGCGAAAGTGAACGCCTGCCATTGAAGATGATCAGCACCTTTAACTCCCGGCGGCTGAAAATGGTAGGTGCGAGATGGTAACGTCCTGTCTGGGGTAGATGGCCGTGGAAAAGCTGTCCCGGACTCATTGTCTCTCCTCTTTTAACCACATTGCAACTCTAGGTGGGGTCTCATTTCAGGCCAATATTGATCATGCATGGCGAAACAGGTTGATTTTCGCAGAAAAACACTGGGAAGAACCAGTCCCCATCGTTCTTCCCAGAAAAAGACAACCAGTTTGTGACCACCGTACTCCTGAAACCATATCGGGAGGACCGTCGGCAGTGAAAATCAAAAAAACAGCTACGGCCAGAGTTCAGCAAAAAAAACATTCCATCGAGGTCAGGTGGTCCGATCAACGGAGCTTGTGCAGCAAGACCTGCCGTTACGGTGTCGACATAATCGGCGATTGATATTGACGCCGCCCAGGGAAAACGATAGGCTTTTGCCAGCATGCAGCCTACAGGCGGTTGCAAAGACATGGGCACGGGCGAACAGCGACACCTGTTGAGAGCAGGTGCCGGAAAGCGTCACTATTCTTGCTTAAAGACGGGTGTAAAAAAAGGAGAAGGAAATGAAAAAGACAGTGGTTCTCATGGCCAGTCCCAGGCTGCAGTCCAATACGGATATCCTGGCGAATAAAGCTATCGACGGCATTCGCGGCGATGGAGCCGAAGAACATCAGATCGACAAATTCGACCTGGTGGAGATGCAGGAATATGTCTGTGTAGCCTGTGGCCAGTGCCGGCAAGCCGGCGAGTGTCTGGAATATCCGGAGATAAACCATGTCCTTGAAAAAATAGCGGCGGCCGACGGTCTGGTCCTGGCGACACCTACCTGGTGGCTCGGGCCTTCGAGCTATCTCAAGATTTTCATAGATCACTGGGGCGCCTTTCTCCGACCGGATTACAGTTCGCGCATAGCCGGAAAAAAGGCTCTTATCCTTGCCTGCTGTGGAAACCCCGAGGTCAATCTGGCGGAAAAAGTCTGTGATGACCTGAAGCAGATTGTCGATTTTCTCGGCCTGGAGGTGAGAGGAATGCTTGGGGTCAAGGGGGTAAATGAGTTTGGCGCCGTCGTTCGCGACGACATTGCACTGGAAAAAGCCTTTACTCTGGGCGCCACCCTCTATAGCACATAGAAGACATAGCACATTCTTCTCACTATCACGTTCGTAAGGTTTTGTATGTGTGTGCCACCCTCTCAGAAGAAACGATTTCTTTTGGCACCGGCTGCCGGGCAGAGGAAATGACAACCCTGTCTTCCTGACACGAAGTACGCTCTCAAGGTGGTCCAAGTCTGGAAAAGGAATAGGGTTTTTCAATATGGCCTCTCAATAAGGCCTTGCGATATGCGGGGATTGTGTGCTACTAACAGAAGATGCACATTCGGCAAAGAGATCGTGCCGCGGATAGTTACCAGGGGGATATATCCCCAAAAGCTCTTTTAATTGTGGAGGGAACAATGCGCTATCTTAAAGGATTTGTAGTTGGCTGTACCCTGCTTGTGTCTTCAGCAAGTCTTGTCTTTGCTGGCAATGGAGATACCCTCAAAGATGTCAAAGACAAAGGATTTATACAGGTTGGCGTCAACGGCGATCTCTTTGGTTTTGGCAAAGCGGATCAAAAAGGCGAATGGAAAGGTCTCGATGTTGATACAGCCCGCGCCATTGCCACGGCCGTTTTTGGCGACTATAAGGACCGTATCCGCTATACTCCTCTGACAGCGAAAACCCGCTTTACCGCTCTTCAGTCCAAGGAAATTGACCTGCTCACCAGAAACGCCACTCAGACGCTGGGAAGAGACACTGCCCTCGGCCTCGACTTTGCCCAAGTCAATTATTACGACGGACAGGGCTTTATGATACCCAAGGAACTTGGTATCAAGAGCGCCAAGGAACTCGACGGAGCGACGGTATGCGTCCTGCCTGGAACCACCACCGAACAGAATGCCGCCGACTTTTTCCGCTCCAGTAATATGGACTGGAAAACGGTTACCATCGAATCCACCGCCGAGCTTTCTCAGGCGTTTTTCGCCGGCCGGTGTGACGTTATGACCTCGGACTCATCGCAGCTCGCCGGTATCAGGGCCAGTGCGCCCCAGCCGGATAAGTATATGATCCTGCCGGAAATAATTTCCAAGGAACCTCTGGCTCCAGCCGTCCGTCACGGCGATAACCAGTGGAAGGACATTGTCAACTACGCCGTCCTCGCCCTGATCAACGCCGAAGAACTTGGCATCAACTCCGAGAACGTTGATGAGATGCTCAACAGCAAGGATCCGAAGATTCAGCGCTTTCTGGGAGCAACGCCCGGTAATGGCGCAGCTCTCGGTCTAGATGAGAAATTTGCCTACAATATCATTAAAAAAGTCGGCAACTACGGAGAAATATTCGAGCGCAACGTTGGCGTCAACACGCCGCTTGGACTGGAGCGTGGCCTCAATGCATTGTGGACCAACGGCGGACTCATGTATTCCCCTCCGTTCAAATAGACATTTTCTCTTCCGGGTTACGGTGAAAAACCAGTGAAAAAAACCCATTCCGGGCTGATTGCAGCACCTCTTCGGAATGGGTTTTTTTGATTGACCCGGCCCGCACGAGCATCTCTTCAGGGCGGGAGGCACGGACGCAGCCGGCGGAACAGGTCGTCACAGTTTCCGCGGAGCGTCGTCCATGACCTGCCAATGATTGTTCTCTGCGAATAGTTGAGTGCCTCTTATGGCTGAAGCGAATACCGTCACCGGCAAAAGGACCTACTTCTGGAACGACGAAAAAACCAGGGGCGTACTCTATCAGATCGTCACCGCCGCCCTGGTGGCATTTATCGGCTATTACCTGATCTCCAACGTCCAGCATAATATGGAGAGACAATCGATAGCCAGCGGCTTCGGCTTTCTCGACCAGGAGGCTGCCTTTGAAATCGGTGAAACCCCCATCGAATATTCTGCGGCCGACACCTATGGCCGGGCCCTGATCGTCGGAGTGATCAACACCCTCAAGGTTTCCGTTGTCGGCATGATCCTGACGACCATTCTCGGAACCTTCATCGGCGTCTGCAGTCTGTCGTCCAACTGGCTGATTTCCCGATTCGGCAATGCCTATGTCGAACTCTTTCAAAATATTCCGGTCCTTCTGCAGCTTTTTTTCTTCTACGCCCTGTTTTATGAGGCCTTTCCCGGCCCCCGTCAGGCCCTGACACCGCTGACGGGAATTTTTCTCTCCAATAGGGGCATCGATTTCGGCGTACCGGCAGCCCATTATGCCTGGTCGGCAATGGGCACCGCCTTCCTCATCGCCTGCGTGGCCTCCGCTGGTATTATCAAATGGGCCAGGAGACGCCAGGAGAAGACCGGCAGGCAGTTTCCCGTGGCTTCGGTCAGCCTGGCATTGGTTATCATTTTACCGTTTCTGACCTGGCTTGGCTGCGGAGCGCCGATGGCCATGGATGTGCCGGTTCTCAAGGGGTTCAACTTCAAGGGCGGGGTCAATATCAGTCCCGAGTTTTCGGCGCTGCTGGTGGGCCTGGTGCTCTACACCGCCGCCTTCGTCGCCCAGATCGTGCGTGCGGGCATACAGTCCATCAGCACTGGTCAGACCGAGGCGGCCATGTCCATCGGACTCAAGTCCAAACACTTGATGATGCTGGTTATCTTCCCTCAGGCACTGCGGGTCATCGTCCCTCCCCTTACCTCTCAGCTTCTCAATCTCACCAAAAACAGTTCTTTGGCCGTGGCCATCGGCTATCCTGATTTCGTCCAGGTAGCTGGAACGACGATCAACCAAACCGGCCAGGCGGTTGAGGGTGTGGCCCTGATGATGCTGGTCTACCTCAGTTGCAGTCTGCTGACCTCGGCCTTCATGAACTGGTACAATAAGAAAATTGCCATTATCGAACGGTGATTATGACTACATCGCAGCCCCAGACCGAAGCCGTCAAGCCGCCTCTGACCAACGTCGGTGTCCTTGGCTGGATCAGGAACAATTTGTTTAACGGCTATTTCAACTCCCTGGCCACCATCCTCATTGTTCTGGCGCTATGGCAGCTGGTTCCCGATTTTATCCAGTGGGCCTTCATCGACAGCGTCTGGTTCACATCCGGCAAGGAATGCCATCAGGCCCAGGGGGCCTGCTGGTCGGTGGTAACCCAGAATATCAGGTTCAACATTTTCGGTTACTACCCCTACGAGGAGCAGTGGCGGCCATTGCTGGCGATGATCATTCTCGTGGGGATGCTGTTCTACAGCCGTGACTGGAAGAGATGGAGCCGCCGTCTCGGCTACCTCTGGCTGGCGGCACTTTTCGTCATGGGCGTGTTGATGAAGGGCGGCCTTTTCGGACTGATGCCCGTGGAGTCGACCAAGTGGAGTGGCCTGCCGCTTACCCTGCTGCTGTCGTTTTTCGGCATTCTCGCCTCCTATCCCCTGGGGGTGGTCCTGGCCCTGGGGAGACAGTCGAGCCTGCCGATCATCAAGGCCTTCTGTGTGGTCTATATCGAACTCATCCGCGGCGTGCCGCTGATTACGCTGCTGTTTATGTCGTCGGTGATGTTCCCGCTGTTTCTGCCCGAGGGGGTGACCATCGACAAGGTCCTGCGGGCGCAAATGGCCATCATCTTGTTTACCGCGGCCTATATCGCCGAGGTCGTTCGCGGCGGTCTGCAGGCCCTGAACACCGGCCAGTACGAGGCGGCAGAATCACTGGGTCTCACCTACTGGCAGAAAATGCGTCTGATCATCCTGCCGCAGGCCCTGAAAATTGTCATCCCGCCCACCGTCGGTGTTTTGATATCGGCTTTCAAGGATACATCCCTGGTAGTAATTATCGCCCTCTATGATATACTCAACACCACCAAGTCGATACTCAATGTGCCGGAATGGACGGGTTTCAGCACCGAGGCATATATTTTCGTGGCGCTGATCTATTTCTTCTGCTGCTATGCCATGTCCACATACAGCAGAACCATCGAAAAGCAGCTTGAATACACATCCAACATCAAATAAAGACGGGCTACACCATCGGGGAAGACGATCCATGGAAAAGCAGGCAGAACAGGGTAACGGCCGACCGGTCATTGAAATAATCGAGATGCATAAATGGTTTGATGATTTTCACGTTCTCAAGGACATCAATCTCCGAGTGCAGCCCCAGGAGAGAATCGTCGTCTGCGGACCCTCGGGATCGGGCAAGTCGACCATGATTCGCTGCATCAACCGCCTGGAGGAACACCAGCGCGGCAAGATTATCGTCAACGGCACCGAACTGACCAGGGATTTGAAGAATATAGAAATTGTACGAGCCGAAGTGGGTATGGTCTTCCAGCACTTCAACCTCTTTCCCCATCTGACCATCCTCGAAAACCTGACGCTTGGGCCCATCTGGGTGAGAAAAACACCGAAGAAAGAGGCCGAAGAGCTGGCCATGCACTATCTCGAAATCGTCCATATCCCCGAGCAGGCCAATAAGTATCCCGGTCAGGTATCCGGCGGCCAGCAGCAGCGGGTCGCCATCGCCCGCAGCCTCTGCATGCGCCCCAAGATCATGCTCTTTGACGAACCCACCTCCGCACTTGATCCGGAAATGATCAAAGAGGTACTCGATGTCATGGTCGATCTCGCCAAGGAGGGTATGACCATGATCGTCGTCACCCACGAAATGGGCTTTGCCAAGACAGTGGCCGATCGGGTGATTTTTATGGATTTTGGCGAAATTGTCGAGGAAAACGAGCCCAACGCCTTTTTCGACAATCCTCAGCACGAGCGTACCCAGCTGTTTCTCAGTCAGATTCTCTAGGGTCCTGGCGGAGAAAGCTCTCTTCGGGGAGTCTCACAGCGTTCACGTACCGCCGTCATCCCTAGTTTCATCCCTCGGGCAGGAGCGGAAACGGCAGCTTCCACTCCTGCCGAAAACTTCTCTGTCGTTGCAGAAGAAATGCTCAGGCGCGAGTAATGCTCATATCGGAGTGTGAAAGGGACACGATTTTTGCTATAGTGGGTGAGGTGTCCAGAGTCAACCCCCCTCACAGGAACGACAGAGATGAAATGCCCCAAATGCCAACATGAACAACCCCGGGCTGCAGAATGCCGCAACTGTGGCGTGATTTTCGCCAAGTATGAGGCCGTGCAAAAGCGGCGGCAGAAAGATGAAGCCCGGAAAGAAAAAGAGTCGGCTTCCGGCTCCGGCATCGCCAGGTATGTGCAGCTGGCCCTTGTGATACTGGTCGTTGCCGGCGGAATCTATTATTTCACCGGTGACGCTACAGACGATAACCTTGCCATGCCAGGATCGACATCTGAGACTGGTATTCCGGCACCTGCCAGTAGAGGCTCAGCCGGTCTTCAGCCTGCCGGCGAACTGAATGCCGGCTCCTCCACCGCCGCGGCTTCTGCCGATAGCATTGTTCTCTCCGGCTCCAGCCCGGTGGAGAGGGCCCGCCGGGCCACGGTCTCCATTGAAACACCCTGGGGGACCGGGTCGGGGTTTTTTATCGACAAAAACTATATCGTCACCAACAAACACGTGGTCGAATTTGACCAGGGCGAACTCGAGAAAATCCAGCGAAAGATACAGACCAATCGACGGCTTATCGATCTTGAGGAGCAAAAAATCGCGCAAATGCGCCGGGAACTGCGAAATATGCCCAAGGGACCGGCACGGAGCCAGCTGGAAATACTCATCCGCCAGCGGCAGGAATATCTGGCCAAGGTCACAGTCAAACAGCAGCAGAACGAAGATCGTCTGGCCCGGCTGGAAAAAGACAGCGCCGCTCCCCAGATCAAGATTATTCTCGACGATGGTTCCGAACATTTTGCCGGCTATATGATCTCTTCGCCACAGTACGACCTTGCCCTGCTGGCACTGTTTTCCCACGACGGCGTCTCGCTCGAAAAGCCGCCGCCGGACAGGCCCATCCGCCAGGGAGACACGGTTTTCACCGTCGGCAGCCCGGTGGGCCTGCGGCATACGGTGACCTCGGGGGTCTTTTCCGGCTATCGTAAAAGAGAGATCGACAATCATGTCTTTTTGCAGACCGATGCAGCTATAAATCCAGGCAACAGCGGCGGACCGCTCATCGATGAATATGGCTTCGTCCACGGCGTCAACACCATGATTTTACGCGACACCGAGGGCATAGGCTTTGCCATCCCCATAGACAGGGTTTTTGAGGAGTTCAGCTCCTCGCTGCCGGCGTCCTTCTGAGCTCAGTTGCTCTGCTTCGTTTTTCCCTTCGGGCAATCTCAACTACCATCTCAACTGGTGAAAGTATCGGCTCAGCGCTGCGGCGGAATTTCAAAAACGCCCCTTTCCCGGTTCTTAATCACCTCCTCCGGAGTGAAAATGCGGCCGTTCATGCAGATATAGATACCCTCGGGAAGGGCCTGCACCGCACCTATGGCGCAGGCGATGTTGAAGGGTGCATCGCTGGATCTGAACCGTGCCGGGGCCATGGAGCCGGTGAGCACCACGACCTTGCCCCGTATGGATTGGAGATGACGGGCGGTATCGGCCATGGTATCGGTGCCGTGGGTGAGGATGATAAGACGGTTTTCTTCGCCGTCGATGGCCCGGTACAGAGTGTCCCGGTCCTCGTCGGTGAGTTCGAGGCTGTCTTTTTTCAGTATAATCTTGCTCTCATGGCGAAAGGTCACATTGCCTTCGGCGAGTATCTCATCGAGGATGGGTTCGCCCACCTGGTAATCGCTTTGAGCATCGAAGTAGATTTTGTCTATGGTGCCGCCTGCCGTGTAAAAAACTATTTTCATATTCTCTCCTTCAGGGCAATAATCGTCCTGGCGGTATTCGCCCCTGCCTGCTCAACAGATACCTGCAAGAGCGCGATTAGTCCTTGCCGTTGAAATCATACTCTTCCAGCTGCCAGTCGTCCCTGAGTTGAAAAATACCTTCGTGGTTGGTTTTATCCAGATGAATGGGGGTTACCGAGACATGATTGCGGGAGACGGCATAGATGTCGGTATCGGTGGCGGAATCGGTTACCGGTGAACCGCCGCCGATCCAATAGAGCTTTCTGCCCCAGGGATCGCGGGTTTCCTGGATGGCGTCGCGCCAGAATCTCCTCCCCTGGCGGGTGACCCGCAGGCCGTTGATCGTACCGGTGGCGGGAATGTTGATATTGAGCAGCGTGTTTTCGGGAAGGCCTTTTTGCAGAACCACTGCGGCCAGGCGGGCGGTAATTTCGGCGGCCCGTTCGAAGTCGGCGGTTTTTTCAGCCATGGAGACTGCCAGTGAGGGTACTGCATTCATGGTCCCTTCGACGGCCGCCGAGACCGTTCCAGAATAGGATATATCGTCACCGAGATTAGGGCCGTTGTTGATGCCAGAAACCAGCAGATCCGGTGCATGGTCCAGTATCTTCTGCAGAGCCAGAGCGACGCAGTCCGTTGGAGTGCCGTCGATGGCGATGATGTCGGTGTCGATTTCTTTGAGGCGCAGCGGCCGGTGCATGGTCAGCGAATGTGACACGGCCGATTTGTCGCGGTCAGGGGCGACCATGATGACGCGGCCGACTTTTTTGAGGGCGGTGTGAAGGTGGCGGATGCCACCACTGTCGAAGCCGTCGTCATTGGTTAATAAGATGGTTGTCATTGTACCTCTCCTGTGTGGATTGTGTCGGCGGTCTGCCAGAAGGCCTCGACCACCGGATTGTGCATGTTTTTTTCAAGAGTACAGACACCGACGGAGAAGGGCTTGAGCTCCGGAGCGGCGGTGAGCGTCCTGACTGAGGTTTTTAAAGGGCTGTTGGCCAGCACCAGTTCGGGGATGATGCCGATGCCGAATCCCATGCTGACCAGGGTGATGATGGCCTCGTTGCCGGCGACCTGGGAGTAGATGTTGGGGGTGAGCCGCTCCTGCCTGAACCAGGCCTCGGCCCTGGTACGGCTCAGGCCCCGTTCGGCCAGGATCAGTGGTGTCTTTTGCCAGTCAATGTCGCCGTCCTCGTCGACAGAGGCCTGGGAAAAGCCGGAGGCAGCGATGAACAGAAGCGGAGTTTCGATGATTTTTTTAAACTTCAGGCCTCTGGGAAGCTCGTCGGGGAGGGCGGCAATGCAGATATCCGCCTCTGCTCCCTTGAGTTTGTCAATCGCCACCGCCGCATCGCCGGTCTGCAAATTGATATGGATGTCGGCAAAGTCTTTGCTGAACCGCTCGAGAAGAGCAGGGAGAATACTGAGAATGGCGGTCACCGAGCAGTAGAGACTGAGTTCCCCGCGCAGGCTGGCGCCGCTGCCAAGATCCATCTGCAGACTGTTCCAGCGTTGGAGGACGTCGTCGGCGTAGGCTGAAAAAAGCGTTCCGGCCCTGGTCAGGCTGACCGAGCGCTGGTTGCGGTCAAAGAGCCTTTTACCAAGCTCGTCCTCGAGGCGCTGGATGGTGCGGGTCAGCCCCGAGGGTGAAATATTGCACGCCCGGCTGGTTCTGCCGTAGTGAAGTGTTGCCGCCAGGTGCTTGAAAAGCTTCAGGTCGCGAATATTCATGAGAGTGGTATACCCGAATACTGTGTTGCGTGAACTGCAACACAGTATAACGGATAAATCACTTGACGCAACAAACAATTCCACCTATATCTGCGCCATGGTAGTATTGATCGTAAAACTTCAGTCAAACAAGGAGATAAAAATGGGAAATAACTATTTCAATCGACTGCCCCTGCGCCTGCAGATCGAAGAGCTTTCGCAGTGCCGTTTCATGGAACCCAAGGAATTCAGCGGCGTCGAGGTGCTCAAGGGCAAAAAAATCGTCATCGTCGGCTGCGGCGCTCAGGGGCTCAACCAGGGATTGTGTCTTCGGGACTCGGGGCTCGATGTCTCCTACGCCCTGCGTGAGAGCGCCATTGCCGACAAGCGGCAGTCCTGGAAGAACGCCAGCGACAACAACTTTACCGTCGGAACCTACGAGGAGCTGATCCCGCAGGCGGATCTGGTTATCAACCTCACTCCCGACAAGCAGCACTCCGACGTGGTCACCGCCGTTATGCCGATGATGAAGAAGAATGCCACCCTTTCCTACTCTCACGGCTTCAATATCGTCGAAGTAGGCATGGAAATCCGCGAGGATCTGACGGTTATCATGGTCGCCCCCAAATCGCCCGGCACCGAGGTGCGCGAAGAGTACAAGCGGGGCTTCGGCGTACCGACCCTGCTCGCCGTTCACCGGGAAAATGACCCGCAGGCCAAGGGCTGGGACATCGCCAAAGCCTACTGCTGCGCCACCGGAGGCGACAAGGCAGGCGCCTTGCAATCCTCGTTCATTGCCGAGGTCAAATCGGATCTCATGGGCGAGCAGACCATTCTCTGCGGCATGCTCCAGGTCGGTTCCATCCTCTGCTACGACAAGATGGTGGAGAAGGGCATCGATTCCGGCTATGCCTCCAGGCTTGTCCAGTATGGATGGGAGACCATTACCGAATCGATGAAGCATGGCGGCATCACCAATATGATGGACAGGCTTTCCAATCCCGCCAAAATACGAGCCCACTACCTTTCCGAAGAACTCAAAGTGATTCTCCGCACGCTTTTTGAGAAGCATATGGATGATATCATGTCCGGCCATTTCTCCGAGACCATGATGGCCGACTGGGCCAACGATGACGCCGATCTTCTCCGCTGGCGCAAACAGTCGGGCGAGACCGCCTTTGAGCGCTCTGAATCAATGAGCGAAGACATTGCCGAACAGGAATATTACGATCACGGCATCCTGATGATTGCCATGATCAAGGCCGGGGTCGAACTGGCCTACGATGTCATGGTCGCCGCCGGTATCAAGGAGGAGTCGGCCTATTACGAATCGCTGCACGAAACCCCCCTGATTGCCAATACCATTGCCCGTAAGAAACTCTATGAGATGAATGTGGTTATTTCCGATACGGCCGAATACGGCAACTATCTCTTTGCCAATGCCGCCATTCCGCTGCTCCAGGATTTTATGGCCGACATCGACACCGATGTCATCGGTAGAGGCCTTGATGTCAAGGACAACAGCGTCGACAATCTGGAACTGATCCAGGTCAACGAGGCGATCCGGTATACAAGCATTGAAGCCGTCGGCGAAGAGCTGCGCTCCTTCATGGGAGCCATGAAGCCGATCTGGTAGTTTTCCATTCCCGGCAGCGGAGCATTCGGCTCCGTTGCCTCTGTTGTTTCCTCTGTTGTTTCCTCTGTCTCTCGTTGCCTCCTCCTGCTTACAGTACACGCTGGTACATTGACGATCTGCGTAAACTCTTTTTCACCTCCCTGATACCATGCATCATAGGATGGTACGTCATCTGTCTGGCAGCAAATGTTTGGAGAAGATTTCCTGCAGACGGTGACAATCATGCCGCATATCCATGACGTATTTTGTAATTTCAGGCTGTTGTTTCATTTACCAACGGCGCTTTGTAAGTGGCACGAATACTGCAAGTTGACCTGCGTTATCGATGATAGACGAGGCGAGGTTTCCCGTAAAAGAGTATTCGAACGAGGATCGATAGAGCTATGAATATGGCAATTACCCAGAACAACACGCAATCATCCGGCAGGCTCACATTCCCGCTGGTCACGGTCAAGCAGCAGAAAGAGACTACCAGCAGAAACAACCAGGCCTTTGACAGGTATCTCAAGGAAATTGGCCAGTATGAGCTTCTCTCCCGGGAGGAAATGGAAGAACTGGCCATTCGCGTTATCGAACACAACGACCAGGACGCCGCCTATCGCCTCATTTCAGCGAATATGCGGCTGGTGGTCAAGGTGGCCATGGATTTCCAGAAATACTGGATGCAGAATTTTATGGACCTTGTTCAGGAGGGCAACATCGGCTTGATGAAGGCGGTGAGAAAATTCGATCCCTATAAGGGCGTTAAGTTTTCCTACTATGCAACGTATTGGATTCGCGCCTATATCCTCAAGTTCCTGATGAATAACTGGCGGCTGGTCAAGCTCGGTACCACCCAGGCCCAGCGCAAGCTGTTCTTCAGTCTCAACAAGGAGAAAAAGAATCTCGAGGCTCAGGGGTATGCGGCAAAACCGGAACTTTTGGCCGAGCGTCTGGGGGTGAAGAAATCGGAAATAATCGAGATGGGCTGCAGGATGAGCAACGAGGACGTTTCGTTGGAAAGTCCAATGGGGCCGGACTCCGATACGGAAAAGAAGGATTTCGTGGCAAGCAGCGGGCCTTCCATTGAGGAAGCGCTCTGTGACGAGGATATGAAAAGACGTATCCGCAAGCTTTTGCGTGATCTCAGTGGCAGCCACAATGAAAAGGAAAAGATGATTCTTGAGTGCCGGCTGCTTACCGATGAACCGCTGACTCTGCAGAAGATATCGGAGAAGTTCGGTATTTCCCGTGAGCGTATTCGCCAGATCGAGAGCAATCTGCTCAAAAAGATGAAAAAACATATCGAAGAAACCGATCCGGAAATAATGATTTTCGCCGCCGGTCCTGTTCCCAGGCAGAGAGCCATGGAAAGACTCACTGAGGAGGCGGTAGCAGTTTGAAAGCCGATCACTATTGACCTAAGGGCCGCTTCCGAGGCTTGGGAGCGGCGGCGCTATCGGTGGTGTTCTCCTGCCAGAGTCTTCTCCGAGCGGAAAATTGTCCTGCCCGATTGGAATATCGGCACCCCGACGGGAATCTCAAGCTGTACCTCGTCTGTTTTTTTGACGACGGCCATCTCCCGGGTCAGATACCACGATCTGCCGTAACCCCTTCCCCTGCAGGTTTCTTTGACCAGGAGTGTCTCGGAGAAACGCATTTTTTATCGCGGATCAAGACATTTTCAGGGCATAAAGCACATTCATGTATATACCAGTATTTAGTTAGCCCGTATTCTCAGCAACTCGGTCTGAGTCAGAGATACACTTTTCCCGGTAGGCGATGAGCCCATCCCTGAGGGCTCGACGGCAGCCGTTCAGGCTGCAGACGCCCGTGAAAAAAGCACCCCTGTCTTCTTCTGCCACTCTCCACATACCCCACCTCTGCGATGTTTGTGCGCTGCTACCCCGGTGAAGGAGCCTGCGATGCTGGAATAATTCCAGCGGAGGGTGTACTATGGTTTTGGGATCAGAAAATACTATACGGGAGAGCAGAGACTGGGGGCAGGAATACCAGAGGGAGCCGGCGGTTATGGAAACTGCGAAAACGATTCTGGTAGTGTATCATTCCCAGGGTGGTACCATGGAGAACCTGGCACGTCGTTTTGTCAGGGGGGCAGCGCGTGAACAGGGGATATCGATACAGTTGAAAAGGGCCGCCGACGCCCGTCTGGAGGATCTTCTCGGCTGCAGCGCTATAGCCATAGGCTCTCCCGAATATTTCGGTACCATGGCCGGCCTCATCAAAGATTTTTTTGACCGCACCTATGAAGAGGCCAGGCAACGCACCGTGGGGTTGCCCTACGTCGTGTTCGTCTGTGGTGGCAACGACGGTCGTGGCGCCCTCATGCAGATCGAGCGGATAGCTTCGGGGTATTCCTGGAAGAAGGCGCTGGAGCATGTACGCATAACCGGCAGCCCGGTCGAACAAGATCTGGTTGCCGTCGAGGAGCTGGGCCAGACACTGGCCGCCGGCATCGATTTCGGTATTTTTTGAAACATCCTGCGGCGACCAGGGCAAAGAGGGAAATACTACGATTGCGGAGATGACCTATACGCCAGATTTGAAGGAAATCAGACAATCCTACAGCGAGGTTCTGAAGAACTGGGATTCCATAGACGATGAGCTCGATAAATTGGGAATCGGAAGAAAGGACACGCCTTTTGATTCTGTGGTAATGGAAAATATGCTGTGTGCCTGGGAGTATCTTGATTTCATTATCCGCAAAAAAGATTACGGTCTTTTCTCGGAAAAGGGCGGTCCGGACATGCTGGAGATCAATCACCGGGTCCACTACGGGCTGGACCGGGAACTGCGGAGCGAGTACCGTAAGGCCATCGATTCCACCACCGAAAAGTATTCGCGGCTGATCGCGCCTCTGAGAAAATATTACCGCAAAAAGATGAAGAAGCATACTTCGGCCAACAAGGTTGCCGCCGAACTCTATATCGCCATCCTGGGGATGCCGCAGCTCTATATCGAGGGCAACCACAGAAGCGGTTCCATCGTCGCCAGCTGGGTCAACCTGGTACATAAAAATCCTCCGTTCGTCCTGACGGTGGACAATGCCATCTCCTTTTTTGCACCGGCCCAGGAAATTAAAAAATTCGACCAGCGCACCGCCTGGCGGTCCATGACCAAACTGCCGAAGTATAAAAAGGCGTTCAAAGAGTTCTGGAAAGACAATTGCGATATGAGATTTGTCAAAAAATGAGCGGGCCAGAGTCGAGCTGCTCCCAGAGGCCCTGACAGCAGGTACTGGTGGCTACATGGGAGAACTTGATGCAACGCCGCAAAATTATCCATCGAATGAGGGGACGGATATGGTTGAGATCATCGCACTCTACGGCAGTCCGAGACGCGAGGGTAACAGCGCCACTCTGCTGGAGCGGGCAGTAGCCGGGGCACGACAGCAGGGGGCGGTGGTCGAGGAGGTCTATCTACGTGATCACAAAATCTCGCCCTGCCTGGAAATATACCAGTGTATGAAAAATGGCGAATGCGCCATCCGCGACGATTTTGCCTCAATACTTGCCAAAATCGAGGCCAGCTCCGGCATTATGCTGGCCTCGCCCATTTTTTTCTACTCTGTCAGCGCCCATACCAAAATCTTCATGGATCGCTGCCAGTCGCTGTGGGTGCGCAAATACTGGATAGAGAAGCAGCCCTTCGGCAGGGCGGAGCTGACGCGCAAGGGCATATTCATCTCCGTCGGCGCCACCGAAGGTAAAAAACTCTTCGACGGCGCTCTGCTCTCCGTCAGATACTTCTTCGATGTCCTCAGCGCCGAACTCTGGAAAACCGTTCTTTGCAGAGGGGTCGACCGTAAGGGTGAGATCAATTCCCGTCGGGACTACCTCGAGGAGGCCTTTGCCGCCGGCAGGGAGCTGGCCAGGGTCCTGCAGGAACAGCAAAGCCAGCGGTCCGCGTCCGAGAAGACGTAATATTCCCTTTCTGGTACCTCCAGGAGTTTCAGCTCATCGCCCCCGCGGCCCCGGCCTTTATCCTCGCTTTGTAATTTTGGCGGCAAAGCGGTAGTTGACCACGATCAACGCTGCCGAGACCAGAAGAATGGCGCCGGCGAGCCGCATGGTGAATGGCTCGCCCAGCAGCAGTACGCCGAAGGTGACCCCGGAAATGGGAACGATGAAGATAAAGGAATGCAGCGCCGTTGCCCCGTAGCGCTGGATGAGAGTATTCCACATGATAAAACCGAAGCTGGCCGTCACCAGACCCTGGTAGAGCAGTGCCGCGATCACCGGCGGCGACAGGGTGCTGATCATCTCTTTATCGAAGATCAGGGCGGCGGCGAGAAACAGGGGCATATTCAAAAGCATCGGCAGCACGGTGATCTGCACCGGATGAAAGTCGGCAATGATCCGTTTGATGAAGACGACGTTGCATCCCCAGAGAAGGACCGCCAGGAAAATTATGGAATCGCCCTGCCAGGAGCTGGCTCCGGCATGGGCCGTGTCGAGAAAGAGCAGGAGGACGCCGCTGAACCCCAGCAGCAGGCCGGCGGCTTTTTTCAGCTGCATACGCTCATCCTTGAGAAAAAGGTGGGCAAGCAGCATGACGACAAAGGGCAGAAGGTTGGCAATAAGGGTGCCGTGGGAGGCGGTGGTCAGGTTCTGGCCCAGATACATCCCTGACATCTGACAAAAAAAGATCAGGGAGACCACGGTTATCTGCCTTGCCTGCCGGCGGTTGGCGACCATGATGGGCCAGCCGCGCCAGCGTGCCCAGAGAAGGATGGTCAGTGAGGATATGCTAAAGCGCAGAAAAATGTTGGTAAAGACGCCGAGGCCGGAAAGGCTTATCTTCATGGCCACGGCGTTGGCGCCGAACAGGGCGCAGAGCAGCACGGTAAAAAGCGAGATGCCGAGCGAGATGTCCCTGCTCAGCACAGGCCCAGGTGTATACGGCTTCTTCAAGCGCTTCTCCCTGCAGCCGCTCTCTCAGGCGATGTCGGCAAACAGCCAGGGGTGGCGCTCTTTTTCCCGTTTCTCATAGGCGTCGATAAGAGGGCGCTTTTCCAGGGTCAGGCCGATGTCGTCGAGGCCCTTGAGCAGGCAGTTTTTGCGGTACGGGTCGATGTCGAAAAAGAGATTGAGTCCGTCGCAGGTGACACACCGCTGGTGGGCCAGATCGACCTCGAGGCTGTATCCCGGCTGGTCCCAAACCCTTTGAAAGAGCTCTTCAATCGTCTCCGCCGGCAGGGTCAGGGCGAGGATGCCGTTTTTGAGACAGTTGCCGGCAAAAATATCGGCAAAGCTTGGCGCAATGAGCACCCGAAAGCCATAATCGGAAAGGGCCCAGACCGCATGTTCCCGGCTCGAGCCGCAGCCGAAATTCTCTCGGGCAAGCAGGATGCTCGCCTGCCGGTAGCGCTCCTTGTTGAGGACGAAGTCGTCGTTGAGCGGTCGGCGGCTGTAATCCATATCGGCTTTGCCTTCGTCGAGGTAGCGGAGCTGGTCGAAGAGGTTGACGCCGAAACCGCTGCGTTTCACCGACTTGAGAAACTGTTTGGGAATGATGAGATCGGTATCGACGTTGGCCCTGTCAAAGGGGGCGACGATGCCGTTGTGGGTGGTGAAAGGTTGCATTGTTAGCCCGTATATTTGACGAGTTGAGATGGTCTGCTAGTCGAGGAGACCTGTGATTTGCTATACTTTAGTTTGCCAATCACAGAAGCGACGAAGGATAGCGGGCCATATCGACTCTCCCTAAGGGTGAAAATGGACATAAGGGTAATCGTTTTCTCTTTGTACAAACTGTTCCATCGATAATTGCCTTGAGATCGAGTTTAACAAACTGATATATAAAGATAAATAGAGCATGCCTCTCATTTTCAAGAAATGTTTGGGCTAGCTCCACTGACGTATATCGACGAACCGGCCGGCTACGGCTGCGGCTGCGGCCATGGCCGGGCTGACCAGATGGGTGCGGCCGCCGAAGCCCTGGCGGCCCTCGAAATTCCTGTTTGAGGTCGAGGCACAATGCTCTTTTTCACCGAGCCTGTCGGCATTCATGGCCAGGCACATGGAGCAGCCCGGCTGGCGCCATTCGAAACCGGCATCGATGAAAATGGTATCGAGGCCCTCGCTTATTGCCTGGTCGCGGACCAGGCCGGAGCCGGGCACCACCAGCGCCTGTTTCAACGAGGCGGAGATTTTTCGGCCCTTGAGCACCGCCGCCGCCTGACGCAGATCCTCTATGCGGGCATTGGTGCAGGAGCCGATGAAAATCCGGTCGAGGCGGATATCGGTCATGGCCTGATTCTCTCTGAGGCCCATATACTCAAAGGCCCGGCGCAGCGACTGGCGCTCGGAGGCGCTGGAGCACCCGTCAAGCGAAGGCGTTCTGCCACTGATGCCGGTGACCATTTGCGGTGAAGTGCCCCAGGTGACCTGCGGTTCGATCTCGGCGGCGTCACAGCGTATGGTGGTCTCGAAGTTCGCCTCGTTGTCGGACACCAGGCTCCGCCAGTATTGTTCGGCCTTCTGCCACTGGCTGCCCCTGGGAGCGTAGGGACGTCCCCGCAGATAGTCGATGGTGGTGTCATCGACGGCTATGAGCCCCGCCCGGGCGCCGGCCTCGATGGACATGTTGCAGACGGTCATGCGCCCCTCCATAGACAGCCCGCGAATGGCCGGACCGGCGAACTCAACGGTATGGCCGGTGGCCCCGGCGGTGCCGATACGGCCGATGATAAAGAGGATGATGTCCTTGGCACAGACTCCGGGGGAAAGCGCTCCGTCGACCTCGATGAGCATGTTTCTGGCCTTTTTTTGAATGAGGCACTGGGTGGCGAGAACATGCTCGACCTCGGAGGTGCCTATGCCCTGGGCCAGCGCCGCCATGGCACCGTGGGTGGAGGTATGGGAGTCGCCGCAGACAATGGTCATACCCGGCTGGGTGATGCCCTGTTCGGGGCCGACGATATGGACGATGCCCTGGCGCCGGTCCTCCATGGCAAAATCGGTTATAGTGTGCCTGTGGCAGTTGTTTTGCAGAACCTCGACCTGCAGGCGGGAGAGGGGGTCGCTGATCGCTGCGACGCCGCCTTCTCTCTCCGAGGCCAGGGTCGGCACGTTGTGGTCGTAGGTGGCCAGGCAGGCGCCCGGGCGTCTGATGTCCCGCCCCGCCAGCTGCAACCCCTCAAAGGCCTGGGGAGAGGTTACCTCATGCAGGAGATGACGGTCTATGTAGAGTAGAGCCGTACCGTCCTCCTGCTCCTCGACGATATGGCTGTGCCATATCTTGTCGTAGAGTGTCTGTGCCGTCATATCCGCCACCGTGTACATATACATAGTCTCGTGGTTGTCTTCATCTTAGAACCATAGACATAGAGACGGGAGAAAACAACAGAATTGTCGATCGTCAGGAGAAAAGACGGCGGTGAATCCGCCGAGATGGCGTGGTTCCTGCAGTGCAGGAATTATTTTTCTTACAAGAAGAATGTTTGTGACCTATAATCCTGGTATGAGCCGCACCCCCCGGCGTGCCGAAAAAAAGAGTATGCCTGCCGTGCCGGATAAAGGCGTGAGCATGTCCACCGCCCACCATCAAGATACTCAGGAGAATACTATGCGCTTTGATTTCCCCAACGCCTCGGGCAACACCCTCTCGGGCAAGCTTGAGCTTCCCCTGGATGAACCGCGGGCTTTTGCCCTTTTCGCCCACTGCTTCACCTGCTCCAAGGATGTTATCGCCGCCCACGCCATTTCCAAGGCCCTGGCCTCCGCCGGTATCGGCGTACTGCGCTTTGATTTTACCGGTCTGGGCAACAGTCAGGGCGATTTTTCCAATACCAATTTCTCCTCCAATGTCGATGATCTGCGCAGCGCCTGCTCCCATCTGGCCAAGAAATATGCCATGCCGGAGCTGCTGATCGGCCACAGTCTCGGCGGGGCGGCGGTACTGAAGGCGGCGGTGGATCTCGAGGAGGTCAAGGCGGTGGTGACCATCGCCGCGCCCAGCGAACTCAGCCATCTCTCCGATATGCTGGTGAGCAAAAATGAAACCATAGAACGTGAGGGCCAGGCCCGGGTCAATCTTGCCGGCCGTACCTTTACCGTCAAGAAACAGTTGCTGGAGGATCTGCAGAAAACGGAACTGCTCGAAGGGGTCGAAGGTTTTCGCAAAGCCCTGCTGGTAATGCACGCCCCCTTGGACGATACCGTCGCCATAGAGCATGCAGGTCGTATCTTCCAGGCGGCCAAGCATCCCAAGAGCTTCGTCTCCCTCGACAGTGCCGATCACCTTCTCACCAGGGACAGAGACGGCCACTATGCCGCCGGGGTCATTGCCGCCTGGGCGGACCGCTACCTGACTCCAGCCGCCAGGGAGAATGAGACGATTCCGAAAAAGACGGTGGTGGTGCGTTCGCGGCAGCAGACCAGGTTCACCCAGGACGTCTTCACCGCCGATCATCATGTGCTGGCCGACGAGCCCCGACGACTCAAGGGCAACAACCTGGGCATGAACCCCTATGAATTTGTCCTCGCCGGCCTCGGCGCCTGTACCTCCATGACCTTGAGAATGTACGCTGAGCGCAAGGAGATCCCCCTGTCAGGTGTCGAAGTGCGGCTCCAGCATGACAGGGTTCATGCCGATGACTGCGAACACTGCCAGAGCACCAGCGGCAAGATCGACCGCATTCGCAAGTCCATTCACCTCAGCGGCGATCTCAGCGATGACCAGAAAAACAGGCTCTATGAAATAGCCGAAAAGTGCCCGGTCAACAAGACCCTGCAGTCGGAGACCCTCATGGAACGAAAAGAACAGCTTGACCTGGACGAAGAATAACGGCCAGCCTCGCCGGAGCCATCAGCTCGCCGTTCCGGAGACCTTGCTGCGCTCCTCGGCAAAATCGAAGCCGGTCCAGATACCGATGGATTTGAGGATGGAATCCTGGGGATGGAAGCGGCGGAAGATCTTGAAATAGAGGGCCGCCTCCTTGCTGGTGATGACGGCCTGGGGATGATCGTGCTGCAGCCGCGCCAGTTCTTCGTCGCTGATCTCCTTCTGGGCGAGCTTCTCGCCCAGTGATTCGCATCCCGCCCCTTGGGTGTACTGCACCTTGTAGCGCCACAGTATATCGTCTGGCAGAAGACCGGTTCCGGCAAAGGCCCGGCGGAAGATCCACTTTTCAATTTTGGAGCCGTCCTCCTGCAGCTTGATCTTTTCCCCGGCCGGTATCTGCATGGCCAGCTCGATCATGTCGACGTCGAGAAAGGGTACCCGCAGTTCAAGATTGAAGTACATGCCCATGCGGTCGGCCCGCTGCAGATTGATATTATGCAGGGTTTCGGTGCAGCGCCGTCCTTCCTCGTTGAGTTCCGGGAGCGGAAAGTGCTTCATGTAATGATAGCCGGCGAACAGCTCGTCGGCGCCCTCGCCGGTGAGCACCACCGTGACGTGATCGGCGGCCAGTTTGCAGGTGAAGTAACAGGGCACTGCGCAGCGAACCAGGGAGGGATCGTAGCTTTCCAGTTTGTTGATAACCTCGGGCAGGGCTTCGTAGTAGTCGTCTTCGCTGAAGGCCAGTTCGTGATGGGTGGATCCGATGTGAGCCGCCGCCTGGCGGGAGGCGATGAAGTCGTCGCTTTCCTCGCCGTTATCGTCGCGCATACCGACCACGAAGGTATGCAGATGGGGAATTTCCTCGGCGGCGATGGCGGCGATGATTGAGCTGTCGAGGCCGCCGCTGCAGAATGAACCCACCGGCACCTCGGGGTCGGCCAGCAGCCTTTTTTTGACCGCGGCGGTAAAGGTTTCCCGGATCCGGTGGCAGATGTCGTCGATATCGGTTAAGGGCTCGCGGGCCACTTTCGGCACTGTGTAATAACGGACGAAGCCTTCGGCCGGGGTGTAATAGTGGCCGCTGGGAAATTCATGGGCCTCGTCGACGCCGGCCAGGCTCATGGCCCCCAGCTCCGAGGAGAAGAACATGGTGCCCTGGTGATAGCCGTAGTACAGCGGTTTGATGCCGATGGGATCGCGGGCGAGCATGAAGGTATCGTCGTCGAAGAGGGCGAAGGCGAACATGCCGTCGAGTTCCCTGACGCATTCGGGACCCTTCTCCCGATAGAGTGCAAGGATGACCTCAGAGTCGGAGTTGGTACGGAAGCGATAGCTGTTCTCCAGTCTGTGCCGGATCTTTTGAAAATTGTAGATTTCGCCGTTGCAGATCAATCCCTGGCGGCCGTCCTCGGTGATGAGCGGCTGACGGCCGTGGGCGACGTCGACGATGGAGAGCCGCGTGTGTCCAAGGACCATGGTATCGGTAACGTGAATACCGCGGTCATCGGGGCCCCTGTGACCCAGCGCCTCGAGCATTTTTTCTATGATCTGTTTATCGGCGGTACCGACACATCCGGCTATTCCGCACATACTTTACCTCCAGATAGTTTTTTTTCCGGGTCATCTCTTGTCGATTTCAAAGACGCCTACCAGTCCGTGTCCCATACCGGTGCCGGTCTGCAGTTCCATTTCCAGTTTGCGCAGGGAGTAGCCCAGATGGGTTTCAATGATATTGGCCCGGGCGTCGCCAAAGCGCAGTTGACCGGCGGCCTCGACCACCACCTTCATGGTGCGGATGGCTTCCTTGAGGGGTTCGGGATAGAAGGGCTCGATGACGGTGTCGACCCCGTCACTCCCGTAGCCTGAGAGCATGGCGATGGTGTGTTCGACCAGGGTATTGCAGCTGAGGAAAAATGACTCGTAGAAGCTGTTGAGATGATCGAAGCCGCGCCGTGGTACATAGTCCACCAGCAGTTTTTCCAGGTCGGTGCGCACATACCCCTCAAACAGCGAGTTGATCGGCAGCCGCAGATCCGGGCAGTGGGAATTGTAGTCGCCGGTGGCCAGATGCCTGCCGACCAGCATCGAACGATCGAAGAAGCAGAGCGGTCGTATCTTCACTCCGCTTTCTTTTTCGGCTCGCAGGGCAATGTCCATGATCTCCTGCCTGGTCATCAGACGCAGGGGAAAGACCGGAATATCATGGCGGTGCCGCTCCTCCGGCGGGTAGATATAGGAGATGCGATAGTCCATGAAGTATTCTTCTTCGGGCGAGACATGCCAGAGGTCCTGCCATTCATAGGAATAGCGGCCCAGCCAGTCGCCGACGAAAAGCGCCCGGTCGGGGGCGTGCTTGCAGATATCGACGAGCAGCTCCACCACCGTGTCGTCATGAAAATGGGACATGGTGCCGTAGAGACTGAGGTAGATGTCGAAGGGTTTTTCCTCTTTTCTGGTAAAGGGCAGTCCGTGGCCCAGATCCATCTTCTCGAAGCGCAGCTTGGGGTTGCCGCCAAAATGGTCCCGGGCCTGCTCGAGCAGAGTGTCGTTGATGTCGACGCCGAGATATTCCTGGAGGATATCCGGCCTGATGGTCTGGGAAATATACTCATAGAGCTCCGGATCCTTGGAAGTCACGGCCATAATCAGATCGAAGCCGTCGCCGCTGCCGCAGCCCATGTCGAGGATGCGCAGCCTCGACATGGTTTTTTCCTTGCGCTTGACCAGCTCGTTGAGATAGGGCCGGAGAAAAATACCGGTGAGCTGGTCCTCCCAGAAACGGCGGACGTTGTCGTACTTGCCGCCAAGACCGCTGGCCTTGGCGTACCGGCCGGTGCCGGCCGCCTGATCGTATGCTTTTACTTCCGCCATGATTTCTCCTGTGCCTGTGTCATCTAAAGCGTTCACGAGCCTCTCCGGCTCGCCCTGTGGTTCAGGTTTCGGAGTTATGCAGCCGCCTGAGCCTTGGCCCAGTCGAGGGCGGCGAAGGCATCGCTGCAGTAGCCGTCGGCGCCGATTTTTTCGGAAAACTGTTTCGAGGTCGGTGCGCCGCCGATGCATATCCTCACACGGTCGCGGATGCCCTCGCCCTTGAGTTTTTCAACGACCTCCTCCATGTTGCGCATGGTGGTGGTCAGCAGGGCGGAAAGGCCGAGGTAGGGGGCCTGCTGTTCTTTGACCGTGGCGATAATGGTATCGACGGAGACGTCGACGCCGAGATCGATGACCTCGTAGCCTGCGCCCTTGAGCATGATGGCGACGATGTTCTTGCCGATGTCGTGCAGATCGCCGGCCACCGTGGCTATGACGAACTTGCCCTTGGACTCGACGCCGGCCTTGACCAGATGCGGCGTGAGAATGTCCATGCCGGCGCCCACCGCCTCGGCTGCGGCCAGCATATCGGGGATCAAATACTCTCCTGACTCGAATTTCTCACCGACCACGGCCATGGAGGCGGTGAGACCGTCGATCAATATCTTCTCGGGCTCGACATTCTGTTCCAAGGCCTCTTCAACCAGTTCGGTGACGGCGGGTTGGCCTTCGAATCCTTCGTCGAATCCCTCATCTTCGGCCTCGACGCGGCCCTGGACGACGTTGATGGCGATGTTTTCCAAAAGTTCGTTCGTGTTCATGTCTTTCTCCTGATGTCTATGTCCATGTAAAAACTCAATGATTACAGATGAAACTCAGCCTGGCCTCTTGCAAAGGGTCCCAGGCACGTAGCTCAATTTCATTGGTAATCAGCGTATTACCCGGGCGATGTCCTGAGCCGTGGAAGCAGACCGGGGACGCTGTCGTAGATCTCGTCGACTATATCATCTTCAAGATGTTTGGCCGGCCGGGCCTCCAGTTCCTGCAATCTGGCATGGGCCTTTTCCAGCACCCGGTCCTGCATATCCTTTGATTCGAAGCGGTAGGGCTCGGAGACCAGACCGGCGCGCATCGGCTTGCGGGTGTGACGGGTGAAGAGCCGGTGGGTGGTCTGCATGACCTTGCGTTCCATGGCCACCGCTTCCTCGGTGGTTTCGCCGTTTATGACGGCGGGGCGCATGCAGTGCTTGGCCATGCCGATCTGTTCGTTGTCCAGCACCGCCTGCAGCGGCGAGAAGGTGTTGGTCCTATCGAGCAGACCGAAGGCATAGTGGATATACTGGGCGCCGCTGGCGGCCATGTAGAGGTGGGAAAAAAGCTTTTCGATGGCCGCCTGCATGCCGGGCACCTTGGCGTTGGCGACGCCGGTGCTGGAATAGCAGGGCAGCCCGTAGAACCTGGCCATCTGGGTGCAGTCGACGTTGTACTGGTTGAACTCGGGGCAGCCGTAGAGGTCGTTGAGATCGTCGAGCCTGGCCCGTACCGGCACCGAGCCGTACATAACCGGGGTTTCCGGTTCGATGAGCTGGGTGAGGGCGATGCCGGTGAGAATCTCGGCGTTGATCTGGGCCACCATGCCGCTCTCCTGAATGGGCGCCGAAGAGCCGCCCTGCGGCGAAGAGGAGATCACCAGCGGCAGACCTTTGTCGACGACTGCAAAAACCTTGTCGGCGGTATCATCTACCAGCTGCAGCGGGCTTTTGAAGACGCAGGCGATAAAGGAGATGATGGGGTTTTCCCGCAACGCCTCGCTGCCGCCGGCGATGATCTCGGCCATCTTCACCACATCGTCCAGGGCTTCGAGGCTGGTGAGGCCGGCCTGCACATGCTTGGTGATGTTGTTAAGGCTGGCGAAAAATTTATTGACGTCGTGATTGGCCTCGGTGATGTCCTCATCCTGGATATTGACCGGCCGGATGAAGAAATCGAGATGCTCCAGCTGCTCGGCCAGCCGCGCCGCCCGGGCCAGCAGTTCGGTGCTGCCGCGTTTTTCGATAAAGCGGGGCAGCAGACGCGGCTCGCCGTCGCCTGCGGCGGCGACATATTTTTCCATTTCCGTTTCCAGCCAGACATTGGTCTCCGAACCGGTGCCGAAATATACCCGGGGCACGGCGGCGTTGATATCGAGGCGGTTGCTCCTTTCGCGGGCGCCTAGAACGATATGCGAGGGCGCCCGGGAGAGAGCCTCCATGATCAACTTTTCGGGGATCCGCACCCGCCAGCAGGGCGAGCTACCGCTCTCTTCTTTGTCCACCGTGGCGCCATGGGCGCCGAAGAGTTCGGCGGCTTTGGCGTTGTAGCACCAGATGCCGGGATCGGCGAGGATCTCCATGGAGGCCCGGTGCAGATGGTCGATCTGCTCCCGGTCCAGGCGTTCATAGGGTCTGACGATGTTTCCTTGTCGAAAGCTGTCCATTGTTTGCATCCTTATAGTGTTGTCTGATTGCGTTATCTCATAGGGGCTTGCCGTGAGATGAGCACCTCCAGGGCAATGAGCAAGAAGCTGAGCTGTATCGGTAATCCCATACGGTTATGTTCGTGTCCGCCAGTATTTGGCATATTTGCGGCAATGGCGGTCGCGTCCCAGCACCGCTTCGGCGGTGCGCACGGCACCCATGAGCTTTTCATCGGCGACGTTCATGATGGCGCCGTCGAGTCCGGCATAGAGCGCCATGTGCAAAAAGGCGGTGTTGAAGATGTGCCGGCGGGGCAGACCGAAACTGACATTGGACACTGCCATTACCGTCTTCGCCTGGGGAAATTCGCTCTTCACCGCCTCGATGGTCTTCAGCGTCACTTTCCCCTGGCTGACATCGGTGGAGACCGGCAGCACCAGGGGGTCGAAAAAAATCCGGTCAAGACCGATGCCCATTGACGAACAGGCGGAGGCGATGACGGCGCAGGCATTCACCCTTTCGCCGACGGTGGCGGGGATGCCCTTCTCATCCATGGCCAGGCCCACCAGCGGTGTATCGTACTCTTTGGCCAGCGGCAGTATCCGCTCAAGAGAGGAGGGCGCCCCCTTGGTGGCGTTGATCAGCGACGGCCGGCCACCCCGCATGCCAAGACCTGCCTGCAGCACCTCCGGGTCGGCGGAGTCGATGCACAGCGGCGTCTCTACAGCCGACTGTATCAGTTCCACCGCCCAGCGCATGGACTCTATCTCCTCCTGTTGGCCGCCGCTGCCGGTGCCGACGTTGACGTCGAGGTAGTCGGCCCCGGCCTCGCTCTGGCTGCGGGCCAGCTCGAGGAGGGCGGCTTCGTCGCGCTTTTCGATTATGGCTTTGACCGAAGGAATGGTGGCGTTGATCTTCTCGGCGATTGTCAGCATAGTCTCTCCTGGGTAGTCTCTTCTGCGGTGGTTATTCCATGATAAAGGGGCGAATGGCTGGGATCTGCTCCTTTATCCAGGCGCGCATCTCTTCTTCCAGCACGTTTTCCGCCTTGGCCTCCAGTATCTCTTTGACCCGGGCCGTGGCCCGTTCCCCGGTATCCCGGCTCCCCTGAGCGGCCCACTGCTCGCGGGTGTTGCGATCGCTGAGCTGGGGGGCGTATTGCTCGCTGCGCATGTATTTGCGGGTATGCCTCGAGGAGACGAAGTGGCCGCCGGGGCCCACCTTCCTGATCTCTTCCAGGGCCAGGGTGGTGTCGTTGACCTCGATGCCCTCCACCGCCCGCATGATCATGCCGATTATCTCGTTGTCGACCACCAGCTTGTCGAAGGAAGCGGTCATGCAAAACTCGATGAAGCCGGCGGCGTCGTGAATGAAATTGGCCCCGGCCAGGGCCACCATGGTCGAGGTGATGGCCGACTCATAGCCGGCCTGGGCGTCGATGCACTTGGAATCGCTCATGCCGGCGGTGGCATAGAAGGGCAATGTATAAAACTGGGCCATCTGGGCGGCACCGGCATTCATCAGCCCCATTTCCACGGCGCCGGCCAGATATTTCATATCGCGCAGGTCGGTGATTGAGGAGATGCAGCCGTAGAAGGCTGGGCAGCCGGGCTTGGCAAGTTGGGTCATGATGATACCGGCCAGGGTGTCGACGTTCTGGATGACCATATTGCCCGCCAGCGTAATCGGCGCCGTCGCCCCGCACAGCGGTTCGGCGGGTACCACCACCGGGATGCTGTTTCTGGCGGCCTCGACTGCCAACTCGCCGTAGCTCTTGTCGAGCTTGAAGGGGCTGATGGGACAGGCGACCATGGAGATAAAGGGTTTCTCTTTGAGCTTCTCGGCGGAGCCGGCGATTTTTGCGGCCATACGGATGACCTGGCGGACGCCTTCGACGGTATAGACCCCGCCCATGACATGCTTGCGGGTGCGGTTGAGGGCGGCGCCGAAACGGTTGACATCGATATCCTCCACCGGCAGGTCGCCGGGGTAGACATTGAGCATGTAGAAATGGATGTTGTCGAGATTCTCCACCATCCGGGCCATATTCATGACGTCTCGGAGTTCCGAGCGTCTGGCTTCCTGGCTGCCCGGGTCCTGGACATTGAGGGCGGTGCCGCCGGTGCCCATATAGACCTTGTTGCCGCCGATTTCCAGGTCGTGTTCGCCTTCTTCCTGCCGGCCATGGAGGGTGACCTTCGACGGTGCCGTTGCCAGCAGCTTCTCCACCAGATGGGGCTTGAGGCGGACGATGTTGGTCTTCTGGTCGATGTCGGCGCCGGCGGCGGCGAAGGCGTCGAGCGCCTCCGGATAGTTGACCTGCACGCCGATCTCGTCAAAGACCCGCAACGAAGTCAGATGGATCTTGTCGATATCCTCGGTGGTCAGCGGTGTATACTGACCGCCGGACAGTCCTTTTCGTGTTTTCATCGTATCCTTTGCTGGGTATTATTGCTCGTTATGGTGCTGTTTAGCTGGGGTTGCGGCCGTACCGGAGGAGCGCCTGGCGATGCAGTCGCCTTTGCCGCAGCGGCTGCAGGGATTGTAATCGAGGTTTCGGGGTGCCCGCTTGGGATCGTAGAGGCCGAAGACGGCGGAGATGCTTTTACGTGGATTCATCAGCGCCGTATCGCTGAGGCTGACGCCTATGTTTTCGCAGTCGAGCAGCGAGAACAGGGTGTTCTGCTCGCCGATGGACCAGTCGCAGTAGCCGGGGGAAAAGCGCAGGCCGGCAACGTAGGAACGCCGGCTGAGGCGGTGGATGAAATCATCCTGGAACCTCTGAGCGGTGTTTTCGATGGCGCCCGAAGCCAAAGCGTCGATGACGTAGGCATCGGCGATGCTGCCTTTGGCGCCGAAGGCCTCGATCATCTTATCTATGCCGGCACCGATGGTGGCCACAAAGCAGACCAGCTTGTCGGCGCCCTTGAGGCTTGCCGCCATCTTCCGGCTGCCCAGACGGGCAGTGTTGCCGCCGTTTTGCAAGGCGATGCTGTCGCCTGTGCAGGCGGTGATGTCGTAGACCTTCCAGGTCACCCGCGGTCTCAGTCGGTCCAGCACCGGCCGACGATAGGTGGTAAGCCGCTTTCCGGTGGTGCGGGTCATATGGCGGCGCCGACGACGGCCCAGCAGCCGCTGGACCATGTCCATATCGAAATCGGGCCGGTAGTGCGACAGCGACTGCTGCCGCCGGGGCATGTTTTCCCCGAAGCGGGGACTGATCATATTCATGGTGGTGCTCCTCTGTCTGTGCTCCGGAAGGCTATTTTTTCTGTATGCACCATGGCCCTGTCCCTTGAGAAGCCGTGAAGAGTGTGTTGCGCTGCTATAGGCGAACATACTCTGCACTCGCTGTCATCGGCAGCTGCAGGGTGAGAGATGATGATTCAGTGTGTGCAGGGGAATGGTGCTCTCGCGCCTTGTGGAGAGATTGTCTCTTTCCCTTGCGAAGGCGCCCGCTTTGAGGTGCAATTAACATGCCGCCGGGCGGATTCTGTTGTATGGATGTGTGCGAACTGGTAATAATGAGCTGTTATAAATAGAGAAAGCGAAGATGGATTTCAGTGGGGACGGGATCGCCCTCCAGCGCCATGCATTCAGGGCCTTCAAGCTGCAGCCGGAGTGGGAAATACTGCTACAGCGGTGCCTTCTTTTGAGGAAAAACTGCGCAATAAATGCCCATGAGCTGGTCTGTGTGGCTGGTTGTACGGCCCGTTGTTTGGGCCTGGCGCCCTCGGCAGGGGGCCCCGGAGACGAATCGTGATGAGTAAAAAGTGCACATCTGCTGGCGAAATGGTGCGGACAGCCGTCCGCTCTGTCCGGACCCCGACAACGCTTTATCCGGTTTCACAGGAATCCTGGAACGACTCTTTTTAGCAAACCCGCTTGTTCGCAGAGACGGCAGATGGTGGAAAAACCTTCTAAAAACCAGGAAAATACGATAGGCTTGTGTCAGGGGAGATAAAAGAAATCCGGGAGGAAAGCATGAACAGGCAACCATCACCCACCGACGAAGAGGGGCCGGTAGTCGAAGCTGGTCCCAGCGACATGGAGGCAGTGGGGTCCGCCGCCCTGGAGCAGTACGGCAGCAGGACCAAGCTTGGTGCCATCGGTCTGGTGACCAGCGCTGTTATACGAGATTTCAACGATCCGCTGCAGGCCATAGGCAATATACTCGGCGGCATTCAGCGCCGTGGAAGCGTCGAGGCCGAGGATCTGAACCTGGTGACTCTGGCCTATGAAGAACTGCAGAAGCTCAACGCCATGGTCCGCGAGCTCCAGGAGTTCTGCCAGCCGGGCCGGGAGTATAGGGAGCTTGTGGATATGGCCGCCGAGGTGGACCATTACGTGAAAACCACCACAGCCGTTTTTGCCGGCCGTCACATCACTGTGAAGGCGGAAACAGAGCGTGGACTGCCGCCGGTGCATGCTGAAGCCAGACTGATCAGGTGGGTTCTGGAAGAGCTGTTCGCCAAGCTCGCCAGCAGCTGCGATGAGGGCGCAGCCTTACATCTCAGGTTCTTTGCCGATGATGGCGCCGTTGTCCTGCAGATTTCGGAAAAGGGCTGCGGCCTTGATCAGGAGGCGATGGAGCGGTTTACCGAGGTTTTCAGCAACGGTGGAAAACAGGATATCGCCTGTTTCTGGCTGACCATCTGTTCGGCGATTGTGGTCATGCACGACGGCTCTCTCAAGGTCGGCTCCGCCGACGGCAGCGGCACAGTGGTGCGGGTGCGCCTGCCCGTCGCGCCGCCGCCGGCATCCTCCGAGTGAACAGCGACGTGACGGCGAAAAAAAAGATACTGCTGGTCGACGATGAAAAAAGCATCAGGCTGTCCTTCCGGCGGGAGCTGCAGCCGTACTACGACGTCCACCTCGCCGGCTCCTGCAGCGAGGCCCTGGAGGCGCTGGCCGGCGAGCGCTTCGATTTGCTGCTGACCGATCTGGTCATGGCCGACGACAGCGGCCTCACCCTGCTGCGCCGGGCCAAGGCCGGCAACCCTGAACTCCATGTCGTCATCATCACCGGCTATGGTGAAATAGAGACAGTGGTCGAAGCAATGCGCTTAGGCGCCGATGATTTTCTGCTCAAACCATGCGATATCGAAGAATTGCTCAGGCGCCTCGCCAAAACCTTTGAGAGAGATGATTATATAGCCAGGGTCCGGCTCTACGATAAAATCTCTCAGAGCATCGGCATACTGGTTGCTCTGGTGGATAAAGCAGGCCTCATCGTCGAGGCCAACTCCGCCTGGCAGCAGGCCTGCGGGCTGAGCATGGCGAAGCTGGCCGGCCGTTCACTGGCCGAAGTACTGGGACAACACAGCCTGGAGCGCACCATTCTGCCGCGGCTCGAGCGCTGTCTGAGAGAGGGCGAGGTGCAGCACTACGATTTGTTCAGGTTCCAGGACGGCCGGCCCCGCAGCATGGTCGCCACCTTCAACCCGGTTGCCAGTGGCAATACGGCAACCATGGCGGTGTTGGCGATGACCGATGTCACCGATGTCATGGCCTGGCACCAGCCCCTGCTGGAGCGGGCCGAACAGTTGGAGCTGGAACGCAGCGTCAGCATGGAAGGCTTTATGGACTGCGACCTGGCGGCGGGCCAGGCCCGCTACTGCGCGCAATGGAAGCACTTGCTGGGCTATGGGCCGGATACTGCCGACGAGGATATTCCCCAGTGGCTCGATGTCGTTCACGGTGACGACGAAGAATCCCTGCGGGCAGCCCTCGGTGAATGCCTGGAGGGGCTGGCCCCGGCCTACGAGACGAGCGTCCGGTTGCGCATGGCTTCCGGGGACTGGCGGTGGTTCAGGGCCAGGGGCATGGTGGTTGACCGGGCCGGCGACTCTACCCCCCGGCGCCTGGTCGGCACCCTCGTCGATATCCACCGCTGGAAGACAAGAGAGGAACAGGCGCTCATGACGATCAGGGAGCTGGAGGAGGAGCGTACCGGCAGCCGGAACCAGCGTCAGCAACTCCGCGAGGCCCTGGAAGAGGCCGACACCGCCTGGAAGGTGCTCCAGCATAAGCGCGATCAGGATCGCAAAATCCTTGAGGAGCAGCTGAGCGATAATGTCGTCAATATTATCGCACCGCTGGTGATGCGGCTGCACAAAACCGGACTGAACAGCGACCAGCGGCCGCTGGTGGAGGCCCTGGAAAAAAGCCTCGGAGCAGTCACCTCCTCCTTTGTCAGCGATCTGGCCAGCCGCCACATCGGCCTCACACCCATGGAAATACAGGTGGCCAGCCATGTCAAAGACGGCAAGGCCACCAAGGAGATAGCCGAAATCCTCCACCTGGCCCCGGAAACGGTCAATGTCCACCGCAAAAAGATCCGCAGAAAGCTGGGCCTGAGCAACACCGCCGTCAATCTCCGTACCTTCCTCAGTTCCCTCGGCCAGGACGACGGTCTCCGGCCATAGACAGGCTGCGCCGGTTGCCGCCGGCCTCCGCCTCTGCCGGCGTAAAAGGCAGTACCGCACCACGATGCACGCCACGATGCCGATGAAGTTGCCGATGAGGTTATGCGCTTGACAGGATCGATTTCGGTACAATGCTGAAAGAAGCGGTTTAAATAATGCTTTCCGTCGGCAATCACGGTATTCTCCCGAGACGAAGCGCAGGACCAGGGCCGGTCACCACCGGCAGGAAGGCAGAAACCAGGGCAAGGAGAGCGTATGAGCAGCAGGAAAAAGCCAGCCGGCACCGAGGCCGGAAAAAACGACAGGCACCATGCCGACGATCCGCAGCTGATAGTCGGCATCGGCTCCTCCGCCGGCGGTCTCGAGGTCTTGAAGGATTTTTTCGCCGCCATGCCGCCCGATTCGGGCATGGCCTTCGTCCTCGTCTCCCATCTCTCACCCGACCGCGAATCGATGCTGCCGGGAATCCTCCAGGAGTCGACGGAGATGGAGGTGAAGCAGGCCGAAGAAAAGATGAAGGTTGCGCCCGACCATGTCTATATCATCCCGCCGGATAAAGAGCTGGTCATCTTCAGGGGGAGACTGCAGCTTCTCCGGCGCCAGAAGGGCGACGGCCATCACCGGCCGGTGGATACCTTCCTGCGCTCACTGGCCGAGGACCGGCAGAGAGGGGCTGCGGCCATTATTCTCTCCGGCACCGGCACCGATGGCAGCCAGGGCGTCAAGGCCGTCAAGGAGCAGGGAGGACTGGTACTGGTCCAGGATTCCCAGTCGGCCAAGTTTGGCGGCATGATCGACGCCGCCAGCAAGACCGGCATCGTCGACCATGTCATGACGCCTCAACAGATGCCGGAGTGCCTCGTCGACTATCTTCATCACCTCAACAACTCCGCCTCACCAGAAGAAGCCGACGAGAATGAGAGTCTTGAGCATGACCTGCATAAAATATATGCCATGATCCGTTCCTCCACCGGCCATGACTTTTCCCTCTACAAAAAAAACACCATTCTCCGCCGTATCGAGCGGAGGATGTTCGTCCATCAGCTGGCCACCATAGGTGACTATGTCGACTATCTCGACGACTCCGAGAAGGAGATTGGCATCCTTTTCAAGGAACTGCTCATCGGCGTCACCAGTTTTTTCAGGGACGAGGAGCTCTTTGACAAACTCCGGAACCAGTATCTGCCCGAGCTGCTGCAGGGCAAGGAGGACGGCGATGCCTTCCGGGTCTGGGTGCCTGGCTGCAGCAGCGGCGAGGAGGTCTACTCCCTGGCCATGATCCTCAGCGAATGCCTCGAGGAGCAGGGGACTGCTCTTCACCTGCAGTTCTTCGGCACCGACCTCGACGAGGAGGCCATCGGCGCCGCCAGGGCCGCTGTCTATCCCGACTCCATCGGCCTCGATGTCGATGCCCGGCGTCTGAAGCGGTTTTTCACCAAGGAGAAGAACTGCTACCACATCAAACAATTCATCCGCGAAATGGTGGTGTTCGCCAAACAAAACGTTGTCAAGGATCCGCCCTTCACCAGGATCGACCTGCTCAGCTGCCGCAACCTGCTGATCTATTTCGGCCCCCAACTCCAGCAAAATCTGCTGCCCGTCTTTCATTACAGCCTCAGGCAGGACGGCATGCTGGTACTCGGCAGCTCGGAAAACCTCGGGACGGCGGCCGAGAATTTCAGCGTTATCGACAAGAAATGGAAAATCTTCCGGCGCCAGGCCGACCACGGTGATATGGCCGCGGCCATGAAGTTTCCACGAGGCAATGCTGCCGGGGGCGAGAGGGTACGACGGTCCGTAAAAACAGCCGAGGCGGCCAAAAACGAGGTCGATGCCCGCCTGTTCAGGGCGATCCTCAGCCAGAGCGGCCTGCCGACCTGCGTTGTTGTCGATGACGAGTCCGAGCTGGTCTATACCCACGGACGCACCGGCCGCTACCTCGAACCCGCCGAAGGCGAGGTCAGCACCAATATTGTCAAGATGGCCCGGCCCGGGCTGGAGGCGCCTCTCATCAACGGCATCCAGAAGATGAGCAGCGAACGCACTGAAATCAAGCAGAACAACATCAGAGTCAAGGACAACGGCGGCTACCACGATATCAATCTCATTCTCAGACCGCTGCCGGAGGTTAAGGGTGGCCGGCGGGGACTGATGCTGGTCATCTTCGAAGAGATTGGCAAAGGCCAGAAACAACCACGGACCGAGCCGGAACAACCGGAAAAACCCGAGGAAGAGTTTACCAGAGACAACCTCAAGCAGCTCCAGGACGAGCTGCGCTACACCAGGGAAAACCTGAAAAGCACCGTCGAGGAACTGGAGACCTCCAACGAAGATCTGGTGACCACCAACGAGGAGCTGCAGTCGGCCAACGAGGAACTGCAGTCCACCAACGAGGAGCTCGAAACCTCAAAAGAGGAGCTGCAGTCGCTCAACGAGGAGGCCTCGACGGTCAATTCCGAGCTGGAGAGCCGGATCGACGAACTGGTCTCGGCCAACGATGATATCAAAAATTTCCTCGCTGCCACCGAGATAGCCACTATTTTCTTAGACAGCGCTTTGAAAATACGGCGCTTTACCCCCAAGATGACCAAGTTTTTCCGCATTACGGGGAGCGATGTCGGCCGCCCCATCGGTCATTTCTCCTCAACCCTCAAAAATGTCGATATCCAGGAGCTTGCACAGCAGGTGATCGATACCATCGAGAGGCATGAGTCGGTGATCCAGGATCAGGAGGGGCAGAAATACCGGCTGTGCATCCGGCCCTTCCGGACCACGGAAAATGTCATCGAAGGCGTGATTGTCACCTTCGAAAACGTTACTGAGTTCAAGAAGATGGTGGACTCGCTGGCCGAGAGTGAAGAGTCGTGGCAGAAACTGGTCGAGCATGCGCCCTTCGGCCTTTTCGTGGTCAGCGATGAGCGCATCAAATATATCAATCCCGAAGGCCTTCGCATTTTCGGCGCCTCCTCGGCCCGGGAACTGGTCGGCACCCTGGCCAGGGAGCGGGTGGCCGAGCAGTCCCGGCAGCGATTTCAAAAGCAGATAGGCCACCGCGACTCAACCTGGCGGACGGCCTCCGTCGACTCCGAGAAGTATCTGCATCTCGACGGCAGCACTATCGAATGTCTCTCCTCGGCAACGCCGGTCGACTATAAGGGCGCCCCGGCCACGGTATTCTACCTCCGTTGCAAAAGTGGCGACGCGTCTCCCGCCTGAGGAATAAGAGGCCCATGAGCAGAAAAGACACCACATCCTTTGAAAAATTACGGCAACGGGCCCTGGAAATGCTCGATGAGCGTGAGCGGACGACGATGGATGATTTCAACGGCGACATGCGCCGTCTGCTGAGTGAACTCGATACCTACCGCATCGAGCTCGAGCTCCAGAACGAGGAACTGCGTCTGGCCCAGCTGGAGCAGGAGCGCTCGCAGCAGAAATACAACCAGCTCTTCGAGCGGGGAACGGTGGCCTATCTCAGCCTCGACGACCACGGACGCGTTGTCAGGACCAACCCCTACACTGCTTCGATGCTGGGATGCCCTCGTGCCGACCTGCTTGGCAAACCCTTCAGCCGATTTATCCATTTCGACGACCAGGATACCTTTCACCTGCACCGCCGCCAACTGAAGAGACCGGGCGTTCTGGCCACCTGCACCCTGCGGCTGCGCCCCGACGACGGTCCGCCGATCTATGTCCAGCTTGACAGTTCAGTCAACGAGGGGGCAGGAGAGAACGCCGGTGGGATTTTGACCACCGTCACCGATGTCAGTCAGCTGGAGGAGGCCAGGGAGGAATTGCTTACCCTCAACAGGGAGTTGGAGAGGCGTGTCGAAGAGCGAACCCACGAGCTGCAGAAGGTTTTGGGCCAGCTGCTGCACTCGGAAAAGCTTGCGGCCATCGGCGGTCTTTCGGCCTCCATTGCCCATGAACTCAACAATCCCCTGCAGGGGGTACTCAATATTATCAAGGGGGTGGGGCGACGGGGACGCTTCGACGCTGAGGACCGGGAGCTGATGGATATTGCCGCAACCGAATGCCGGCGCATGCGCAATCTGCTCAGGGCGCTTCAGGATTTCAACCGGCCCACCTCGGGTATCCGCGCCCCCATGGATCTGCATGCGGTCCTCGACTCCGTGCTGCTGCTTTTCGGCAAGAAATTCAAAAATTCCGGCATTGTTGTCTACAGGCACTACGCCGATGACCTGCCGGTGGCCTACGGGGTGGGCGACCAGATCAAGCAGGTGATCATGAATATTCTCGCCAACAGTATCGATGCCTGCCCGTCGGGCGGCCATATCACTGTCGCCACCCATGCTGAAAAGAGGCAGGTGGTCATCGACATAGCCGACACCGGCAGCGGCATTGCCCCGGAGCATCGTGAGCGTATCTTTGAGCCCTTTTTCTCCACCAAGCCCGAGGTGCGGGGCACCGGGCTGGGACTGTCGGTGAGCTACGGCATCATCAAGGACCATAAAGGCACGATAGAAGTCGACAGCCGTCCAGGCGAGGGCTGCCGCTTCCGCATCCTGCTGCCCCTCCGCGGGCCGGGCAGAAAGGCCGCGCCACCCTCTGGGTAGCATCCCTAACCATTTTCTCCCCGTTTTACTCCTCTTGCCGAAAAGGGCGCCAGTTCGTACCATAAAATACCAGACGTCGAACAGTGGGTAATACCGTCTGGCAAACTCAACTCTTTCGCCGGCACCGGCCTCACCCTGGAGGAAGCATGCACGAAAGCACCCTACTCATCGTCGATGACGATACAGCCATCCTGCGTTCCTTCGCCGCCGATTTCCGGGAAATCTGTCCCGCGGTAACCACCGCCGTCACGGCCCAAGAAGGTATAGCGGCCCTGAAGGAGACCTTCTTCAATATCATCGTCACCGACCTGGTGATGCCGGGCACGAGTGGCCTGCATGTGCTGCGGGAGGCCAAGAAAAAAGACAGCGACACCTGCGTTATCGTTCTCACCGGCTACGGTGATCTCCATTCGGCTGTCGAGGCCCTGCGGATGGGCGCCGACGACTATCTGCTCAAGCCCGTCGACAGCGAGGAGCTGCTGGTGCAGATGATGAAGCATCTCAGTAAACAGCGGCAGAGGCGTAAGCTCAAGCTCAGGGAGAATATGCTCACCGTCTGCGCCTACTGCAAAGACGTGCGCGACGAGGCCGCTTCGCAGGCGCACAGAAGATGGACGGACATGGAAAGCTACCTGACGCGCAAAAGCGGTATCAGTCTTTCTCACGGCTGCTGTCCCTCCTGTTTCGAGGAGATCTCCCGGGGGTGGGAGGGCGATGGGTAGTCAGGCTACCCATAATCTTCCCGTTTATATGCCCTTTGCAGGCGCCGGTTTCTGTGCGATGATATGATTCACGGAAAAGGCTCTACTGCCGGGTGGTGCGGCGCCGGCATCGGCTGCCGGCCACCGCTCTTCCATCTCTTTTCATGCGCCGAGGAAAAATGAATACGTCAAAGGTACCTCCATTTTCATCGTCGGGTGCACACCGCCTCTGCGCCGACTTCTGCGATATGCAGCAACTGATCGAATCCTGCAGTCGCAGTTACGAACAGCAGCTGGCTCCGAGGGGCATGGTGCTGTGCACCCGCATCCGAGGCCCCATACCGCGTTTTGTGCGTGCCGACGCCGAGGTCATCGATCGTCTCTTCGACTGTCTTGGCCGCTGTACATCGGCGGTCGAGGCCCGGGGCTGCGCCGTCCTCGATATCGCCGCCGAGCCCGAAGGAGAGGACAGACACAATATCTATCTCGTATTGACACTGTCGGGAAATGGTCTCGATGCCCGGCAGGAGGAACAGTTGCTGGCAGCTCAGGAGGGAACGGATGATGAAAGCGCCTCGGCCCTGCAGCAGGCCAGAGCGATCTGCAGG
>CAKZOA010000402.1 GCA_937132035.1 uncultured Desulfobulbaceae bacterium
GGAGCGGGCAACGAGGTTCGAACTCGCGACCTCAAGCTTGGGAAGCTTGCGCTCTACCAACTGAGCTACGCCCGCACGGACCTGTCTCAAGCGGAGAATTTAAACATTTTACAAGAAGATTGTCAAGGGATAAGGTCTTTTATTACGGTAAAGGTGCATCATTCCCCGTGTCTTGCGTTATTACAGGGGGTCTTTTTTCAAACCGGACAATGGCGGAGCTGTTTGACATTTACCTGGCAAGGCATAGAATACACTCTGCACAGTTCCGTTGGGACCCGGTTGGCCGGGCTGAGTAGAGAGTATGAAAAAAAATAGCGATTGACAAACACCCGGCTGGCTTATAGAACATCTGACTATTTTCCGGCCCAAGAACAGGCGTTTTCCTGGCGGGGCCTCCCCAGGTGAGCTCAGGCCGGCCGAAAGGACGAGGAAAAGACAATCACTGCCAACAGAGATGAACAATGACTTCTCTTTGAACGTCGGCCCACTGTATATATACTCGATATACGTTTGAGCAGGAAGACGCCGACATAATAAATGCCACTCTGTTCCAAAGACATCATCTTTGCGGAGTCGGCAGCCTTTTGCACCACAGATAGTCCATGACTGAAAAAACCCTGATTATAGCAGAAAAGCCCAGCGTCGCTCTTGACCTGGTCAAAACCCTGCCCGGCAAGTTCACAAAAAACAAGACCCACTATGAAGGCGACACCCATGTCGTCTCCTTTGCCGTAGGCCACCTTGTCTCCATCTGTTACCCGGAAGAAATCGACAGCAAGTTCCAGAAGTGGAACCTCGAAGACCTGCCGATTCTCCCGGAAGAGTTTCCACTCAAAAGCCTCCCAAACACCAAGGGACAGCTCAACGCCCTGCAGAAGCTTATCCGGCGCAAGGATATATCGAGAATAATCAATGCCTGCGACGCCGGACGTGAGGGCGAGCTGATCTTTAAAAACATCATCCGCTACGTCTGGAACAATTCCGTGGCCAAGAAGTCGTTTCAGCGTCTCTGGCTACAGTCTATGACCAGCGATGCCATCGGCAAAGCCTTCAGCAACCTGCGCCGCGAGGACGAAATGCTGCCCCTCGAGGACACCGCCCTCTGCCGCTCGGAATCGGACTGGCTCATTGGCATCAATGCCACCCGGGCCCTCACCGGCTTCAACTCTCGTTACGGCGGCTTCTTTCTCACCCCCTGCGGACGGGTCCAGACGCCAACGCTTTCACTTCTGGTCAAAAGGGAAAAAGCGCGCAAGGAATTCAAACCCCGCACCTATTTCAATCTGCTCTCCACCTTCGCTCACGAAAAAAACACCTATGTGGGTAAATGGATAGACCCCGAATTTTCAACCGATCCCCAGGATCCCCACCTGCGGGCCGATAGAATATGGGACGACGCCAAAGCCGACGACATAATAGCCAAATGCTCCGGAAAAAAAGCAAAGGTATCGGAGAAAAGCAAACAGTCCTCGCAGAAATCGCCTCAGCTCTACGACCTCACCTCGCTGCAGCGCGAGGCAAACTCCAGGTTCGGCTTTTCGGCCAAAAACACATTGGGCATTGCCCAGGCCCTCTACGAGCGGCACAAGGTGCTCACCTATCCCAGGACCGACTCCAGATATCTCCCCGAAGACTATGTTCAAAGCGTCCGCCAAACCATGGAGTGCCAGCTTGGCTGGCAACTCAGCGAGTTCGCCCGGACCGCCCTGGAGAAAAAGTATATAAAAAAGGACAGGCGCATATTCGACAACCGGAAAATCAGCGACCATCACGCCATCATTCCCACCAGTCTTCTGCCCAAAAATCTCAGCGAGCCGGAGCAGAAGATATACCTTATGGTTGTCCAGCGATTTCTGGCAGTGTTTTTTCCTGCCGCCAGATTTCTTATCACCCGACGTCTATCCGTGGTCATGAAAGAAACCTTTCTTACCGAAGGAAAAATAATGACCGAGCCGGGCTGGAAGGCCATATATGGAAAAGTCCAGGAAAGCGGCGAGGGGACGATGCTCGAGCCTCTTGCCGATTCGGTTGAGGTTGTCTGCGATCACATCGACAAAGAGCAAAAAGAAACCAAACCACCGCCGCGTTTCAATGAATCAACGCTCCTCTCCGCCATGGAGAATTCCGGCAAACTTGTGGAGGATGAAGAGTTGGCCGAGGCCATGAAAGAGCGCGGGCTGGGTACGCCAGCCACCCGAGCGGCGATCATCGAGAAACTGATCAAGGAAAAATATGTCATCCGTGAAGGCAAGGACCTGACGCCGACAGGCAAGGCTTTCGAACTGCTGACTCTGCTCGATGCCATGAAGATCGATGTTCTGGCCTCACCAGAAATGACCGGAGAATGGGAGTACAAGCTCAACCAGATCCTCAAGGGAGAATTGACCAGGGAAATCTTCATGCAGGAGGTCCGTGAGTTGACAAGGCACATTACTTCCCAGATTGTCAACTTCGACGACACAGAAGTACGCCCTGAAGCCTCTTTCAGCCCGATGAACGGTGTCCGGTATTTCGAGTCACCCACTGCCTACCATGCCGAAGACGACTCCATCACTATCCGCAAGGTTCTCGGCGGCAGGGTAATGGAAGACCGAGAGATTCGCGCTCTGATCAAGGGCGAGACCATAGGACCATTCAGCGACTTCATTTCCAAGAAAGGCAAGCCTTTCACCGCCTCGGTCCAATTAAAGAAAAACAAGGTTGATTTCCTCTTCGCCAACTCCACCGACGATCTCGACATCGACAGTATCACCGCCCAGCAATCTTTGGGAAAATCACCCGTCGACAATACCGAAGTTTATGAAACTCCGGTAGGCTACATGTCGAAGTCCGCTCTTGAGGGCGACGACAAAAACGGTCTCAAAATAAGCAAGATAATTCTCTTGCGTGAAATAACGCCATCAATCATATCCCAGCTGCTGAACTCCGGCAAAACAGAGCTCATAAAGGGGTTTATCTCCAAAAAACGCAGACCTTTTGACGCCTATCTTCTTTTAGCGAAAAATGGTAAAATCTCCTTTGAGTTTCCCCCCAGAACCTCGAAGAAAAAAAAATAAGAAGCGTGCCATAACGGAAGGTCACCAACTAAAACTATGAAAAAACTAAAAAAAGAACATATCTCCAAATCAGGGCTGGAGCTTGCTATGACCTGCGCCCAAGTGGCCGAAGACGCCAAAGCCGAGGAGCTGGTGATACTCGACGTTCAGGGCCTTTCCTCCTTTACCGACTATTTCGTCATCATGAACGGACGGTCAACCCGCCATGTACAGGGAATCGCCGAGGCCATCGAAGGAGGGCTTCACTCAAAACGCATCAAGGCCTCCCATGCCGAAGGTTTGGAGGAAGGCAAATGGGTGCTCCTCGACTTCGACGACGTCGTTATCCATATTTTTTACTACGACCAGCGAGAGTTCTACAACCTCGAAGGACTATGGCATGATGCCAGAAAGGTGGAGATTGAAACACAATAGCTTGCCGCAGCAGAAGCGCCGGCCTGTCTATATGTTTCATAACTTTACAACAACGGTAAGAGACACGTCATGCAATATTTGAGCACACGGGGAGGCATCTCTCCTATTTCCTTCAGCCAGGCGGTAATGATGGGCCTGGCCTCGGACGGCGGCCTGCTGCTGCCGAGGAACATCCCCAAGATAGGGGCCAATACCTTCAACTCCTGGTCGGAGTTGAGCTATGAAGAGCTGGCCTTTGAAATCATGTCCCGCTTCATCGACGATATCCCCTCCAGCAGTCTGCGGGACCTTATTGCCAAGAGCTATGCCGGTTTCACTTCGCCCGAGGTTACACCACTCGTTCACCACGGCAGCCTGCACATTCTCGAACTCTTTCACGGTCCGACCCTGGCTTTTAAAGACGTGGCCCTGCAGTTTCTCGGCAACCTCTTCGAGTATCTTTTGCAAAAGAACGAAAGCTATCTCAACATCCTCGGCGCAACCTCCGGCGACACCGGCAGTGCCGCCATCTACGGCGTCCGCGGCAAGGAACGTATCAATATTTTCATCCTCCACCCTCACAACCGCATCTCACCCGTGCAGGAGAGGCAGATGACCACCGTCGGCGACGGTAATGTCTACAACATCGCCATTGAAGGCACCTTCGACGACGGCCAAGCCATCGTCAAAGAAATATTCAACAACCTGGAATTCAAAGAGAAGTATCATCTTGGTGCCGTCAATTCGATAAACTGGGCACGGGTGCTGGCCCAGGTTGTCTACTATGTCTACAGCTGCCTGCACGTGATCAAGCACGAAAATGACAAGGCCATGGATTTTTCCGTTCCCACCGGCAACTTCGGCGACATTTTCGCTGGATACATAGCAAAACATCTGCTGCCCGAGGGAACCATCCGCAGACTGATCCTGGCAACCAACGAAAACGACATTCTCAGCCGC
>CAKZOA010000403.1 GCA_937132035.1 uncultured Desulfobulbaceae bacterium
TTTTCTGTTGTACCCGCAGGCTTCGGCTGATGACCAGGCATTGCCGGGAGATGGAGTGTGAAGGTTGTTCCGGAGCCGAGTGTCGAATTGACCTCGATATTGCCGCCATTCTTCGTGACGATGGAATGGACGATGGCAAGGCCCAGGCCGCTACCCTTTTCTGAGTAGAACCCCTTGGTTGTATAGTAAGGATCGAAAATTTTGTCGATGTGTTCCGGATCGATGCCTAAACCTGAATCAGTGACGGTGATCTCGACATACTTTCCTGCCGGCAGATGAGGGTGATGACTACCACTAAAATCTCTGTTTTTACATGAAATATGTACAGTACCGCCATCGGGCATTGCCTGGTTGGCATTCACCACGAGGTTCTGGAGTACTTGTCCGAGATGGGTGGTGTCGATGTCAAGAGGCCAGAGTGGATCGTCCATAAAGAACAGGGCTTTGACATTACTGCCTGAAAGCGCAAACTCCGTCGTCTCCTTCAGTTTCTCGGGGAGATGTACGATGTTTGTGGTTGGTGCGCCTCCACCGGAAAACACCAACAGTTTCTTTGTTAGATCGCGGGCACGAAGGGCGGCTTTTTCCGAAAGCTTCAGGTGCTCGACGATTTCCGGCCTGTCTTGGGCAATTTTGATCACCAGGGCGATATTACCGAGTACGCCGGTAAGGAGATTGTTGAAATCATGGGCAATCCCTCCAGCAAGTACCGAAATTGATTCCATTTTACGCATCTTCAAAAGGTCTTCCTCGATCCTCTTTCTGTCCGTTATGTCCTGAAGAGTGCCGTGTTGCGTATATGTTCGATCATCTTCGGTGAGTTTCCACAGGCCTGTGACCGTCACGGTTTCACTGTCCTTGCCTATGAGTTGAAACTCAATCGGTGAAGGACGGGATGGAGAGGAAAGGGTATTGAAAAAGAGCTCCACTTTCAACCTGTCTTTCGGGTGGACGATCTTCCAGAAATTTTTCTCGCTGCTGGGGAATTGCTCGGGAGAATATCCTAAAATATTATAGAAACCGGAGGACCAAAACCATTTCTTGGTGAGATGGTTTCTTTCGCAGTGACCAATCTTGGCGAGATGCTGCGCTTCATCGAGAGAAAGCAGGGCTTTTTGCAATTGGTGTCGTCGCTCCTCACGCTGCCGGACAAAATGCTCGAGGCTTTTGGTCATTGCCGATATTTCGTCGCCGTGGCGGTCTTCAGGAATATGTGCATCGGTCCCCTCCGCCTGCTGTTCCATAAGAACTCGCAGCGCTGCGATTCGCCTGACAACCGACCTGTCGACATAGAAAAGACCTATGACAATGACTATGAAGACTGTAACGATGGCGGAAACAGCGCTATAGAGACGGAATCTGTGCAGTCGCTGTTGAAGTGTCGAAACCGAGGAATCGGTATATTCCTCAATAGAGCTCGAAAGATACTCAACATCTCTGGCGAGCTGTTCCGAGAGGGTTATGGCTTCCAGGGATTGTTGGTCCAAGAGGTTTCTCAGGACAAGTTCTTCACGGCGCAAAGAAAATATAGACTCCTCACCACTGCCGGCGTCAAGTATGGGCGAGGCGAGCAGCAGCACTCTGTAGTTCTCTGGGGTGGAATGGGAGAGAATCAGTTTGATTTTTGCTATGAACGGTGTATTTACATCGAATTGCCGCTCCAGTTTGTCGATTTCTTCAATACTTTCAAGGTTGGCTGCTTCATGCAGGAGACCGGAAGAAAGAAACGTCATGGCCACGATTTCGAGGTTGGCTCTCATCTCGCCTGCCGATGTGTTGATAAGCGTTTCAAAGCCTATGCGCAGCTTGTCGTCGAGTTTTTTCAAATCGGGCTTTTCCTGACCACTGGCATAGGATCCTATGGTGGCACGAATGTCCTGGTTTATCTCACGTCCTTCCTGAAGAAAATTGCTGTAACCTTCCGATATGCGGGGCCGTGCAAACTGCAGGAATCGTTCCTGAGATGCTGTAAGATCATCGAGTGCCTCCTGCAGTTGACGCTGCGTTCCAAGCTTGTTCTGGGTAAGCCGGTACTGCTGGTCAAGGTTGGTGAAGAGCTGGTCAACCTTGCGATGGATTGTGGAGATTCTTTCCGTCTCGAAGATGTAATTGTAGAGGATGGAAATTTTCGAGGTTATTGTCGAACTGCTTTGCCGGAGCTCGGTGTTGAGTGTTTCGAGTTCCTTTTCGCTGTCGACCTGAGAAAGTTTGCCCGTTGTCATGGCAAAACGGCCGACATCATTGGAGAGCTCGTTGGAAAGCCTCACAAGCGGGAGAACGGTTTTGGCCAACTCTTCAACCCTGTTGCCTGTATTGGACGCCGATCTCCAGGCATAGAGCGCTGCCAACATGGCCATCACAGCCAGCAGTGTGAAGGCAACAATGAGCCTGAAGCGAATGCTCCTAGTGGTTTTACTGGTGATGGGCATATACGGGAAGAGTCATATATTCTAGATGTCGCTTTCTCTAATGGCCTGGGCAAGTGCCTTGGCTGCATTATGCGGTGAATCTTCGCCTTCCCAGAAGGAGTGGATGACAGCCATGATCGCACTGGCCATGATGCCTGAATTGGACATATTGAAACCAGGGAGCATTGTTGCCGGCTTTGAGACCATCTCCATGGCCAATTGTGCGCAGGTGTCGAAGGGAGAGGGGTCAACGCCCTGCAAGGGAGGGATCGAGCCCTTATGGAGGCTGAACTTCTGCTGTATATCAGGGTCCATGAGTATTTCCGCGAGGACCGTCTGCATATGCCGATCCGTTTCCTCGGAAACCCTGGCCATGGCAAATACGTCGGAAATGGTGATGATTTTCCCATGACTGCCGGGGCTCAGGGTACAGGTAAAGTCCTTATCCGGAACGAGGCCGGCCTGAAGAAACTCTCCTTTTACCCAATCTCCCATGACCATGAAAGCGGCTTTTTTTTCGGTGACAAGAGAGGCTGTATCGGACCAGCTTCTTCCCGGACTGTCCTTGTCGGTGAATGCTTTGAGCTTCTTGAAGGTTTCAAGGGCCTTGATCATAGCGGGCCCTGATAATGCAGACTCCTTATGATCCGTAAAGGCTTCCTGGAACAGCTTTGGCCCTCCTGTTCCAAGAAGCACAGTCATGAAAAGCGATCTTTCCTGCCAGGCCTGACCGCCTACTGCCAGCGGTATATAGCCTGCCTCGGCGATTTTCGGGGCCATCTTGAGAAAACCATCCCAGCTCTGCGGGGGGGAGAGGCCAAGTTCATCGAGGATCTGTCTGTTACCCCATAACCAGTTGCCCACGTGCAATGTCACGGGAACGGCAACTATATGATCGTCAACGGAGATATTGTTCCATATGGCATCGGGGAGTTTCTGCTGCCAGTTCTGTTGTTGCGCCAGATGATCTATATCACGCAGAATTCCTTCATTCCAGAGGTTTTTCAATGAAATGCCGGCATGCCATTGCATCATCACCGGCGGATGTCCATCGAGGATTCTGGAAAGTGCTGCGCTCTTGGCATGAAAAGAGGTCTCGACAGGTGTGTCAAGCCACCGATAGCCTTTCTCTTCGAAAGCATCGACTATGACGTTTAAGGCTCTGCTTTCACCTGCCGATATCCACCAATGTATAACTTCAGCTTTGTCCGCGGGTGAGGCTAAACCGTAAAGAGGCCACAGTAACAGGAGAAAAAGTGTATATCTGAGAGGTCGCATGTAGTTATCCAGTTGAAAAAAAGTTGAGCTTAGGCGCATGATACGTTGAATCCAATATATTCTCAATCATTTGTTCGAAACTGTCATCTCCTGGATGCATATGTGGGAGGACCATGAATTGACTGGGGTTTTCAAGATCCACAGGACACTCTATCATGACTCTGCTCCAATTTACTCATTGTGTATACGCGTGTTGATGAGCACAGCTTCTTGGGCAAAGACACCATTGTTAGATTGCCGGAGAGCACGTGCCTGTAAACTCTCAGCTGCTTGGTGCCGAAGAATACCAGCAGGGGACCGGGACTTGAATAATGACATGCCTTCGGTTATATAGGTTGAGTGTGGTATGGCCGTAACGCGTTGCGTATCTTCCCGCCGCGCCGTGTGCAATAGTATGGGCGCGAAACAGGTTCGTTCACCCCCCAGCCGGCTACCAGGAGTAGCTGCAATTACACCGTAAAGTTTCATCGGCCGGGTTGATCACCTGCATTGAGACCGGCAAAAGGTCTCTTGTCGTTTTGTACAGGCCCATTGTTTTGCTGATCCCCGTCATTGGGTGAGACAATGAGATACGGAGGCAACTGCCGCGAAATTTATCTGGTATGTAAAGAGGTTATGAAAAAAACACTATATCATGCTGTTGTGTCGTTCTGGGCTGTATTTTTGCTGGTTACGCCCAATCTTGCTGCTGCTGAGCTTACGCTGTTCATATGGAAAGAATATATCTCGCAGGATGTAATCGACCGGTTCACGAAAGAGACCGGCATTGCCATTAAACAGATTCACTTTGACAGCGATCAGTCTCGCGATGAGGTCATCTCCTCCACCGCCAAAGGAAGTTTCGATATTGTCCTGTTCGACAACATCGCCGTCCAGGTGTTTGGCAAGAGCAATTACCTGCATTCCATCAGCGATGCCAGTGTGCCAAATCTGGAAAACATTGATGAGCGATGGTCGGAGAGTTGTGGCAGCTTTGGTATTCCCTATTTTTACGGATCCGCTGGTATTGCCTATGATGCCTCCCAGGTAAATCCGGCACCTGATTCCTGGCGCGATCTGCTGGAGCCGAAGGAAAAACATCGGGGCCATGTCAGCATGGTTGAGGACATGACCGATGTGTTGATACCCCCACTGCTGCTTCTTGGCTACAATATCAATTCCGAAGAGCCGACGGAGCTGAGACAGGCCTATGAGATCCTGGTCGACCAGCTGCCCTATCTTACCGGCTATACCTATGTTCTGACCGAGGTGGAGCAGGCTGAAGCGGGCCGTGATCTGCATATGGCTTTCGCCTACTCGGGCGACCAGTATGTTCTCAATGATCTTGCTGGAACCGATAACTGGCAGTATGTGGTGCCGAAGGAGGGAACTGCTGTCTGGGTGGATTGTCTCAGTATTACAGCGGGCTCCAACAATAAAGACGAGGCCTTGAGGTTTTTGAATTACCTGCTTGATCCCGAGGTTGGCGCCGAGAATACCGAGGAGATCTACTATGCATCTCCCAACAGAGCCATTCGCAAACATATGTCAGAGGAAGCTGCCAAAGATCCCGAACTGTTCTGGCCCGAGAAGCTGTTTCAAACTGTACAGCACTATCGTATCATCTCAGATGATAACCTGCGACTGCGCAAAAGAATGCTGGACACGCTGAAAAAAAGGCATGAAACTCAATAGACGACTGCCTTTTTTGATCATTCCCGTTCTCTTCACCAGTTTTCTCCTGACCGGTATAGGGCTCTACTTCATCGAGAAGCGAGCAATTTATTCGTTGGTGCAAAGCTCGGTTGAAAAAGAGGCATCCGAACTTGCCGGCAGCCTGAACGCCTACACCTATTTTGCCGGTGGAACCCTGGCCTCGATTGTCCAGAGCGATGCGCTCAGACGCTATACCCTGACCTCCGATCAATATCTGCGGACCCTGGCCTTCGATTCGGCCATTGATGACATTCTGGACAGCGCTGCCGATCTGCCGGCGAAATATTTTTCGGTGATGTTTCTTCGTTCAGATGGTGTTGTCGATTACTACTATGAAGAGAGCCTCGACCCCTTTGCAGAGCCTTCACAGGAGCTGATATCATGGGTTTCGCAGCTTTTTGTCGAGAAAAAACAGGAAAATAAAGGTTTCGTTGGCAGCTCTGCTAAAATTGCCGTAGCCAGGGTGCTCACCAGCGACACTTTGAGGCCGGGCTTTGCTGTCGGCAATTCCGAAAATTTTGCCATCGCCGTTTTCATAAGTCCGTCGCTTTTCAAAACCAGGCGACTGCAGCTTGAGCAGGAAGGGCGTTCCGTCACCCTTCTTCCGCAGAAGGTGCAACAGTCGAATTTCGCTCAGCTCAGTACCCAAAGAGATATTCCAGGTTTCGGTTCTCTGGCGGTCAAGGCCGGGCAGGAGGAAGTGGAGCAGGATTTACAAAATGTCCTGTTGAAGATGATTCTCTGGTTTCTCGGTCTCGCTGTGGTCACTCACCTGGCCTTGCAATGGTTGTTGAAAAAATATGTAACCGGTCCCATCAAGCAACTGGAACACCAGTTCAGTCATATCGACCTTGACGGCACAAATGAGATTACCGCCTATGAGGCCAATGATGAGATCGGCAGCCTCAACGCCTCGTTTATCAGGCTCTATGATTCGTTCAAGGAAACCTATGAGAAAACCAGGGAGCTGGCCGAAAAGGACTCGCTGACCAAGCTCTACAATCGGAGAGTTTTCAGCCTCACCCTGAGCCAGTTGATCTCTCGTGCCGACAGAGGTAGTGGCAATGGGCAGGTGGCCCTGCTCTATATCGATATCGACAACTTCAAATACGTCAATGATCATTTTGGCCATGCCGTAGGCGATATGGTGCTGCAGTCGTTTGCCTACAAGCTCCATGAAATAACCCGAGGGCGCGACGCTGTTTTTGATAATATCGCCGGAGATGAAAACATTACCTCAGCCAGGCTTGCCGGTGATGAATTTTCGGTGATTATATACGACTACTGCAAAGATGATGTGCCGCGGAGGGTTGCCGAGCGGATTCTGATGACCTGTGAGAACGGGTTCAGCTGTGCAAAGGGGGACTTTCCGATAACGCTGAGCATAGGCGTAGCCACCTATCCCAAGGATGGCGAGACCGCGGAGGAGCTGGTCATCAATGCGGACTCGGCCATGTACGAGTCGAAAAAGAGCGGCAAGAACACTATCTCCTACTATTCCGCAGAGTTGTCAGAGTATGCTCGTCATCAGCAGGAGATTGAAGTCGAACTCAAACGCCTTGATGCCGGTGAGCTTGAACTTTAC
>CAKZOA010000404.1 GCA_937132035.1 uncultured Desulfobulbaceae bacterium
AGTTGTTCCTTCTGGTTGGCCGGGCGGTTCAATTAGTATGAATCAGGCTCTATGGAGTAGTGTTTCTATCCAGCGTATGGACCCTTGCTTAGAGAGTGCTGCGCCATAAAGGCCTCTTCCTGAGGAAGCTTTATAATGATGATATCTTACAGGCAAAATTTGTTCCAGGAGATTTTTTTTATGAAATCAGCAATCCCGTACCTGTTACAAGCCGGTTGGAATGAAATTCCGTATTTCCGGAACGGTATTGTTCGAGTATATATTGCCATTGAAGGAATTTTCAAGGTTTTTGAAAATGTGGAACTCTATAATTCTGGAAATGCTGGTAGAGCTTTATGGTGTAGTATGAAAGGACTTTCCACAAAATGTACTGGAACCTTCCTTGCACTGTACCAGCGATGTAGGGGTGGCGATCAGAGAAATATCGGATTTTTTTCTGCACCTTTTAAGTGTTTGTGAAGTTTTCTTGATAACAAAACAAAAATTCCATATTTCTGGAATTTATGTTCGGCAAAACGTTGGAATGCTGTAGAGGTGAAAAGTGAAGGAACTGAAAAAAGCGTATCAGGTTTTGGGGAAGAAAATAAATTTAAATAGCTGAAATTATTCATGTAAAAATGAATAAAGAGGCGGCTTTCCGGACTATTGTAGCAGGCGAGGCCTTTAAAAAAATATGGGCGATTTCTTGACGCGGTAGGAGTACAAATTATCATACTTTGCATCGGTTTAGAGACAGTTGCTTTTTTTTGTCGCGTTCATTTTGGGGTAGGTGTGCAGTTAGCAAGTAGGAAATGGTACGGGAAATGCAAGATGTCTGACAGTATGTATTTTTTTCAGTACATGTTTTGAGGTTTCTGTTCAGTCTGCAGAAAAATACGTGCTAACGTTTTACAGACACACATTCAGGGGAGAAAAAAATGAAAGGGATAACTGTATTTAAATGGACGCTTGGCGTTACGATTCTTGCCGTTCTAACGGCCGGCAACGTCGTGGCTCTTCCTGTAGGCAGCGACGGCGGTGGCGTTTTTCATCAGCTACAGGGTTTGGTCGGCTCTCTGGAAGTTACGCTTGCCCCGGAGCCGGTAATTATGCTGCTGGCTGGTACCTTTTTAACTGTTTTCGCCGGTATGGCCCGGAAAAACAAGGACACTGAAGAACAGTAGTTCGAAAATGATATGCCATTCGGCAAATAACCATGAGCAACGGGATTTATGAAATCATCTAACAAACGTACCATGGCGGCGGCTACTGCTGGCGCAATCAGTATTGGACTGGGGCTTTCTTTGCTTGCATCTCAGGCGATTGCAAGCCCCTATGTCATCCATGACAATTATATTGGAGAAGATCCGACGGATTCATCTTATGATGGAAAAGACATAATCGGTGATGCTTCATTGTTTGAGATCAGCAAAATGGAGGTATCGTTTACTTCTCCAAATATGATGGCTGTGGATGTCTATTCTCGATATTTCAATAATATAGGAATGTATGAAACCCAATTGGGAGATCTTTTTGTCAGCACGGATGGCTACGGTGGTGATGGAGAGGATTGGGAGTATGTCTTGCAGCTTGACGATTACTCGGGAGATACATCTGCAGGCGCGCTGAAGTTGTATGAAGTGGTCGAAGGTAATATCAACTATTCCTTTGCCGACACCGGTTATATATTTAGAGAAGGCCAAGAAGTTCAGTACAACGGGAGCGGCCCGGATTCTCTTGCTGCAGGGAGTTGGGATCTTTTTAACACAGAAGAAGGCTCAGACGAAGATGATTATCTCCGTTTTGCGATTGCTTATGACTTTGGTGATGTCTCAGAGTTTGGTTTCCATTGGACCATGACTTGTGGCAATGATGTTATAGAAGGCGGAGCCCCTGCACCGGTTCCCGAGCCGGCCACTGCGCTGCTTTTCGGTGCCGGACTTGCCGGACTTGCAGGTGTGGTCCGCAGGAAAAAGAAGTAAACGGCAGCCGGTAGTTGTATCTCTGCTCGCTACTGTATTTAAGTTGCCCAGCGGCACAGTTAGTGTCGCTGGGCTTTTATTTTGGTGCGATAGATATGATCGGTGATTTCGCCGTTGAATCCACCCACCAAAGCAATAGCCATGTCTATATCGAAATCTTTCATGGTCAGCACCGCTTTTAATACAATCCTAAGCTGCGATGGCGTCATAGATGGTGCTTTTTCCAATTCTTATCTTGAGGTGCCATAGAGAGTAATGTTCAGATGTTCAGGCATGCATGTCAAAATATGGAAAAATACCCGCTGTTTTCTACCTCAGAGCAGCGGGTTTTTTTGGGGAGACTGTTTTGCGGGTTTACGGTAATTGATACGGCAATGCACATTGTTCTGAATTGAAGTTCGAATCAATTCTTGGCACCTCTTCTTAACTTTCGGTAAAGATCCTAAAACACCGAAGACTACAGGTGGGGGTGTTTGTTAGAATAATTTCTTTTGCATTTTATGCTGTCAGTGTAATATGCTAATCTTTTGACAACTTTCATGTACATAAGGTTTTCATTCGGGTACCTATAAAAAACTACGTGATTACGTAAGAAACTAAGTTTACGAAAGTAAATGGCTGTAAGTGGATGTAAATTACCCACTACCGTCATTCCGGACTCGATCTGGAATTCATAACTTTCTTAAAAAACTGGATTCCTGATGAAGGCGGGAATGCCAAAGGCGAAAGTCTGGGGTTACGTTTTAAAATGATTGGCGGCGGCTGAGCTTTTTGGCACAATCAGCGTTCCACCCGGGCGATGCCGAAAAAAAAATCGCGACCACGGAAAAACTACAACTACAACTACAACTACAACTGCAGCCAGTTGTAGTTTTGGTAGTTAGCAGAAAAACTATGCCCTATCTGTTTAAAAGATATTATTCATTCAGAAATATCGGTTTCTTCGTAGGTGAAGGGGGGGTGATTTTTCTTGTTCTTATTGGGGTTAACCTGCTGTTCAAAGGGCCGGTGATTTTTCTCCTTGAGCTTCCCGAATGCATAGGACAGGCACTTCTTGTGGTGTTCACTTTTCAGCTCTGTCTCTATTTTTTTGATCTTTACGAGTTGCGGGAGAATATACCTTTACCTGTGACTGCAACGAGAATTACCAAGGCATTTGGTGTGGGGTGCATTGTACTCGCTGGGTTTTATTATGTTCTTCCTACCGTTGTCATACCCACCAAGATATTCTGGACAAGTTATTTTATCATCTACCTGTTGGTGCTTATCTGGCGAGCGGCATATTTTTCTTTGCTGCAAAGACGGATATTTACCCAAGCTCTCGCTATTTTAGGTACCGGAAAGCTGGCGGAAGACATTACCCGTGAAATTGAAGAGCGATATGATACTCCATACAGGATCGTTGCCTATATTGGATCGGAAAAACCGTTATACAATCCAGGCGGCAGACCTGTTATACACCAACTCGGTGATCTGGAAAGTATAATGGTCTCGTCAAAGATTGACCGAATTGTCGTTGCCCTTGATGATCGAAGAGGTGAGACGCCAACACAGAAATTACTGTCATATAAATTGCAAGGTGTTAACATCGAGCAGGGAGTAAATTTCTACGAGAAGCTCGCAGCAAAGATACTTGTTGAAAAAGTTGATCCTTCATGGATTTTTTTCTCTGAAGGTTTTACGATCAGTAAGATACATCGTTTTGGCAAGCGATCCTCTGATATTCTTCTCTCACTCTTTCTTCTTGTCCTCACCCTGCCGGTTATGATCATATCGGCTGCGATAATCAAAATAGAGTCTAAGGGACCGGTGTTCTACAGGCAGGAACGGGTAGGCAAGGGCAGAGTGACGTTCAAGGTCCTCAAGTTTCGTTCAATGGTGGAGGATGCCGAGAAGAACGGTGCCGTCTGGGCAACGGCCAACGACAGCCGGGTGACGCGATATGGTGAATTTATGCGCAAAACAAGGATAGATGAGCTGCCGCAACTGATAAACGTTTTGAAAGGAGAGATGAGCCTGGTAGGTCCCCGGCCGGAGCGCCCTGTCTTTGTTGAAAAGCTGAAAGAATTGATCCCGTATTATGATATTCGCCATGATATCCGTCCCGGAGTGACCGGCTGGGCACAGGTTTGCTACAGGTACGGGGCCTCGGAGGAAGATGCTCTGCGAAAGCTGGAGTATGACCTCTATTATATGAAGCATATGTCTATCCCCCTGGACCTGTTGGTGATCTTCAAAACAGTGAAAACAGTGCTCTTTGACAGGGGGGGGCAGTAGCAGGTTTACTGTTTTTAGCTTGCGGCTTTCGCCGGAATAAAGGAAGTAAGAATTACGGCCGGCGCCGTAATGACGGTAGAAGAGCGTTTGCACCAAACAGACAATGTTGCCGAAGAGATAGATTTTTCTCAGGTCATTTTGTGAAAATACATCCGTCGCCGCAGATGTATAACTGCAGGCAGGAGAGGGTGAGAAACAGCTGATGTATCTCTCGCATTTTCAACTCAAGCACGAGCCTTTTCAGATCAGTACAAACCCGAAATTTCTCTGGCTTGGTGAGAAGCACGAAGAGGCGCTTGCCACCCTGGAGTACGGGGTGCTTGAGAACAAAGGGTTTTTGCTGCTCACCGGCGACGTGGGTGCCGGCAAGACGACACTCATACATGCGCTCCTGCACAAGCTCGATAAAAATACCTTTGCCGCTTTTATTCGCGACCCGGCCCTGGATCCGCTAGACTTTTTCCAGTATGCTGCCCATGCCTTCGGCATGAAGGGGAGTACCATCGACTCCAAGGGATCCTTTCTCATCCAGTTCGAGCAGTTTCTGCTGAACGCCTATGAGAGCAGGCGCAAGGTCCTCCTTATCATCGATGAGGCGCAGCGGATGAGCCAGGATCTGCTTGAAGAGGTCCGGCTGCTTTCCAATATCGAACGCGAAGACTCCAAATTGCTCAATATCTTCTTCGTCGGTCAGATCGAGGTCAACAATCTGTTGACTCTTGAGTCCAATCGGGCCATACGGCAAAGAATATCGCTCAATTACAACATCGAACCGTTCACTGAGCGGGAGACCCGGCAATATATTGAACACAGGCTCAAAATTGCCTCATCGGACGAAACCGTCGGTTTTTTCGCTCCCATGGAAAAAGGCAGCAATGGCAGGATCACCAACAAAGGGTATCGTCTGCCGTTGCCCAGGGTTGAGCAGAAAAAGATTTTTTCAGACGACGCCCTGAGGGAAATATTTGCCTTTTCCCAAGGTTTTCCAAGGTTAATTAACATCATTTGCGACCGTGCCTTGCTTACCGGCTTTGTTGAAA
>CAKZOA010000405.1 GCA_937132035.1 uncultured Desulfobulbaceae bacterium
TAGCAATGTTGTTCGGAGAATAGAAAACAAACTGGCTGAGAGCAATCGACTTTCAAATATAATTACCTTGATTAGGGAAAAGCTCTGTTTAGAACAACGAAGGAACTGCTCCTTTTTTTGACCCCTTTTCCAAAGGGGAAACGCTTTATGGAGAAATGCGAGTGACACAAGATACAGTATGGAATATGCCACCCAACAAAGAACGATCGTTAATGTTGGCAAAACGTCAACTCTCTGAGCTGGTTTACGATGCGGTAAATCTTGAGGGCATACCTTTCACCCTGCCGGAAATTCAGACGCTGCTGAATGGTATTACCGTCGGAGGACATAAGGTTACCGATCAAGAAATAGCCTTGAATCAGGCAAATGGTTGGCGCACTCTTTTTCGATGGGTGGAGCAAGGGGATTTCTCCATATCTGCACAGATAGCTTGTGAATTGCACGCAATAGCCGGTAAAAACGAAGCACTTGCCTGGGGCAAGTTTCGCACCGGGGCTGTTACTATTGCCGGAACCGATTATATGCCGCCGAGTTCAAAGGATCTTCCTTTTTTGTTTGAGTCTCTTGTTGATGAACTACCTATAATTACTGAAATTTACGACCGTGCCATCCATGTTTTTCTGTCCATGGCGAAAAACCAATTCTTTTATGATGTTAACAAACGCATGGGAAGGTTTATGATGAATGGACTCTTGCTAAGCGAAGGATACCCAGCCATCAATCTTCCTGCGAAACGTCAGTTGGAATTTAATAACCTCATGTTGGAATTTTATCAGACAGGTCAACAGAAACCCATGAATCTTTTTTTACGCTCATGCCTCGATGAGAGAACAATCAAAATAATGAAGGAAGAGTAATTTTTAGAGGATAGTTTATAATGTTGAAATTTTTCCGATGAAACAATATCCAGGGAACGATATACTGGACTTTAACCAAAAAAATCTGCGGACAAGCTGCAGATGTTCCCGTTATGCATAAAAAAAAGGACTATAAACCAATATCACCTTGGGTATCGGAATGAAAATTCAATTGAAAATTGGAATAATTGGTGATTTTGATGAAAAGAAAATATCACAAGTAAAAACAAATCAATGTCTTGAAGATATTGCAGTAAAATTAGATATCGGCATTGATAAACAATGGATCTCTACAGATACAATTTATAAAGAAAGTATCCATAAAATTGGAATTTATGATGGCTTGTGGGCTGCTCCAGGAGATTACTCAAATCCATCAGGTGCCATTTTAGCCATACAACAAGCTCGAGAAAATAATATACCTTTTATAGGTACGTGAGCTGGTTTTCAATATGCTCTGTTAGAGTATGCGCAAAATGTAATAGACTTAAAGCATGCAAGCCATGAGGAATATGGTTCTAACAATTCATTAAATATTATCAGTAAATTAAGCTGCTCACTCGTAGGGGCCAGTCAAAGATTGAAAATTTCAAAAAGTACTGTAGCTTTTGCAGCCTACCAATCATTACAGACAAAAGAGATATTTCAATGCAATTATGGTTTTAACCAAAGTTACATTGAAGATTTTAAAGGTGAAGGGGTAACCTTTAGCGGTTTTGATAATGAGGGGTATTTAAGAATTTTTGAAATTCCAAAATTTCATCATTATCTTGCAACTTTATTTCTTCCTCAATTATCTTCTACTATTGAACGACCTCACCCGATAATACTTAACTACATAAAAATATGTAAAAAATATAGCATAGCGAATAAGGTTAGATCTTGAGAGCGAAGCGAACCAAGATCTGAACCGTTTGTTGGACAAACCCGGCTATATATAGGAAATAGCTTTTTGAGAGAAGGGGTGAAAAAAGAAAATCTGGAGAGTGGCAGTTACCCCCTAATCCGACAAGTTTCTGATGATGGCTGACAATGCGCTCTATGCGGCCAAAGAGGGTGGCAGAAACAGGGTGGAAGTGTATTGCCCGGGATCTTGCCGGTAAACATCCAGCTGTTGCGCCCTATCTCTCATCAAGGTTCTGCAGAGCCAAGTCCAATAAATCTCATTTGAATACTTGCGTAAAATATTTTCTCGAATATTTTTCATATGATGAACTGATATTCAATATCTCGCCACCTTCTCAACACTGGATAGACATGACAATATTACAGTTTGATACCATTCGTTCCTTTGCTGATTCTGCAATCATTTTTAACAGAGGAGAATCCTTACATCGTAATGGGGCCTTTCGAAGAATAAACGGCAACAACGGCAATGGCCACTATATCTATGAGGTAGATGGGAATTTTGGAAATTACCACACGGAAATCAATGTAGACGATGGAATCAATGCCCAGTGCAATTGCCCATATCCGGGAAATGGCTGCAAACTCGTTATTGCCATTCTCCTTGAACTGTTTGACGAACAACAGAGCGCCAACCGAGGGTATATTGAGGACAAAAATCAAGACAGAGCAAATGAATATCTAACCTATGAAGAGATAAAAGCACAGGCTCTGGAGGATCGTTATAAAAGAGGTCGGAATGAAGAATTTACACTTAACGCAGGAGATATGCTCAAGGGAGATCACCTTGTAACCACAAAGAGAGGTAAACAATACCAAGTTACCTTGCATAATCCGGCCGACGGCCTCGGACACTGCTCCTGCCCTGATTTCCTCTCCAATAAACTGGGAACCTGTAAACATATAATTTTCGTCAGTGAATTCTTTCAGAAAAAAAGGGACTTTGCCAAAACGGTTGCACAAGAGCTCTTTCCATATATTGATATCTTTTGGGATAGTGCTCTCGGAAAACCACGCCTTTTTCATGAGCAGAAAACCGACAAGGTCAAGGATGAGCTTCTGGAGCTTCTTGCTGAGATCTTTGATGAGGATCATCTCTTTTCTCAAGACTCTCTCTCAGACTTTATTCCGTATCTTGAAAAGCTGGAGCAGTATAAACAGGTTCGTATTCAAGAGCCGGTAATCCAAAAACTCACGGCGAGTGCTTTGGACACTGAGTTGGGAAATGCTTCGATCCAAAGAACCGTTGAGCCAGAAGACCACCTCAAGGTGGCACCATATGCTTATCAGAAAGAGGGCATATTATTTGGCCTCTATAAAAAGGCGGTATTGATAGGCGACGAAATGGGTCTTGGCAAGACACTGCAGGCCATAGGGCTTGGTGTTCTCAAAAAGGAAATTTTTGGCTTCCAGAACATCGTGGTTGTAACGATGAGTTCTCTGAAACAACAGTGGCAGCGTGAGATAGAGCGTTTCAGCAATGAACAGGGATGTATAATCAGTGGATCCGCCAAGCAGCGTAAAGAACAGTATCGCAACGACACACGTCTCTTTAAAATTACCAATTATGAAGCAGTACTTCGTGATGTGACAATAATCTCGCGTCTAAAACCCGATCTGGTTATCCTCGATGAGGCCCAGCGCATTAAAAACTTTGAAACAAAAACAGCCGAAGCCGTAAAAAGTCTCCCTCGCCAGCATGCAATCATTTTGACCGGCACTCCGCTCGAAAATAAACTCGAGGATGTATATTCCCTGGTGCAGTTTCTTGACCCCACCCTATTAAGCCCTCTCTGGCAATTCGCCGCTGAACACTTTTTCTTAAATCGAAAAAAAAAGGGTGATATTCTTGGCTATACCAATCTCAACAAACTCCACGATAGACTACAACCGCTGGTAATCCGGCGCCGCAAAGAAGAAGTACTCGATGAACTTCCAGAACTGATAACTAACGACTATTTCATCGATCTATCCCAGGAGCAAGCAGAGATTCATGCCGGTTATTCTCAGACCCTTCTGCCCATAGTAAGTAAAAAATTTCTCACCCCGATGGATCTCCGACGCATCCAGGCGCTGCTTCTGAAGATGCGCCAGGTATGCAACTCCACATATCTCATAGACAGAGAGACAAACCTGTCTCCAAAACTTGACGAATTAGGTAACATCCTTGATGAGCTGGTACAACAAAATGGCCGGAAAGTTGTTATTTTCAGCGAATGGACCACAATGACCATGCTCATTGGCAAAGACCTTTCCCGCCGGTCGATTCCCTTCGTCGAATTATCCGGGAAGGTTCCGGTGAAAAAGCGCCAGTTTCTCATTGATGAATTTAACACCAATCCCGACTGCAAGGTATTCCTCTCCACCGATTCCGGAGGAACTGGGTTAAATCTGCAGGCCGCTGATTGTGTGATCAATTTTGAACTGCCATGGAATCCCGCAAAAATAAACCAGCGAATCGGCAGAATCAATAGGATCGGCCAAAAATCTCAATGTATCAATGTAATTAACCTTATTGCCAAATACAGCATCGAAGAACGTATTCTGGCTGGAATTAAGCTGAAAGGAGATCTCTTTAACGGTGTTTTTGACGGTGGCCAGGATGAAGTGATGCTTTCCCGCGAAAAACGACAGGAAATGGTCGACCAGTTGCGACAAATGATCGGAGAAGATGTTGATACGATGGCGGGCGAGGCTCTGCCTGCCGAAGAACTGGCTGAAGATACTCCGCACTTTCTTAACCCGGAAGTGCTTAGAGAAGAAGTTGATTATGTAGGGGAAGAAACCGAAGCAGAGCTGGAAGAAAACACTTCAGAGGAAAAATCTGAAGGCGGACAGGGCGTACAACCTCCAGAACAGATGGAAGAGGTTCTTAACCAGGGTATGGGTTTTATCAGCGGACTTTTAGAAATGGCCACGGGACAAAGACTTTCCACGGCAAAAAGCAGCGACAAGATGGTAACCCTCAATAAAGAAACAGGTGAGGTCACACTTACATTTACTTTACCTGGGTTTGCCAAGAATGGTTAATCAGGAGACAAATAAAATACCAGGAACTCCTGAGATTTAATCTTCCATAAACTCTTAAACACACGCTTAAAAGATGAAAATCGGCGATCAAGAATCAAACTCGGTGAATGGCCTCCGCCGATTGTTGATGATGACCCTGAAACCGGTTCGACCCTTGATTGCACAGATGGTACCCAAACTTCCAAAATCATCGCAACTCCTTCAAGCATCACCCTCACATCGAATGTCGCCGCCAAAATCTCACTTTTCAAATCGCTCCTCAATGGACGAGAGGACATCTGCTCCAGACGGTGGGAGAACTCTTCCTCAGGGAAAACAGGCTACACACCGGTTTACTTGAATGGGAAAAAACACGCCCTTTGCGGCAAGCTATGTTTCCCTTCTTGTTATCCCTTATCAATAGAAATTAAAGAGTTACCAGAAACAGAAATTTCGTTTTGCCCCACTTATTTCGTCTAATATGGATCTATTTCGATGAAAACGTCTAAAACTCGTCTAATGATTGGCTACGTGAATGAACCGGTCGCCCATTAGGGAAAAATAGATTTGTGGACTAGCTCGAAAAAGTTCTCGAAAGAAGATTACAGCCACAAAAACCAGGGCCAAAGAAACAGGAAAAAAGTTAGATACCGATCCTGGAACTGGCGTCCCCGGAACTGGCCGGAACTTGGGGACTGGTCGACCTGGACCCGCAAATAGCGCGGGTCTGTGAGCTCAACGCTGTGTGTTGAAGAAAATTACCATAGCATGATGTCCGTGTTATTGTGTATCTATGAAAAAGACATTCAGGGACAAAGGCACAGAAGATATATTTAATGGCAAAAATTCCAAAGATGCAAGGACCATATGCCCTCAAATATTATGGAAAACTGTTTCAAGAAAACTTGATCAGCTTGACTCGGCAAGCAGTTTAGATGACCTGAAAGTACCACCAGGCAACTTACTTGAAGCTCTCAGCAATCACGACTCCAATCAGAGAAAAAATACAAATACTACACACTACCAGGCCTTTAACCGGGCCCGCAAACAGCGCGGTCCGGTTAACTTCACGATAAACATTTGAGCATTCCTTGTGAGTCCACTATTGTAGAAGTATTTATAGTTTGAGCTCGTATACGTTCCAACAATAAAAATCACCGGATAACCCTGTGATTTTTATGTTAGGCGGTAGGAAGCCTATCTTTTTTGAGTAGTCCTTTTAACCATTTTTGTGCTTT
>CAKZOA010000406.1 GCA_937132035.1 uncultured Desulfobulbaceae bacterium
GATGGAATGAATATGTGCGGCATTGCCGCCGAGGATGTTGGCCTTGGCTTGATCCGTCAAAGGCGGATATCCATACATTTCCTGGAACTGCCGAGAAATCTGAAAGCTACGAAAAGCCTGGATCTGGTCCTGGGGACTTCCGTACCAGAGAGCATCCGTTCCCCAGCATATTCTCTTATCTCCACAGTATTTAAGAAGTTTCCCCAGCAGATGTGCCGCCTGATCCGGCTTGCTCATATAATGACGCCAGCAACTGCCAAGTTCAGCGTAAACATTGCCTTCGTTGACGCCGAAATCGTTGTTCAGATAGGCGGTGATGAAACGGTCAATCCCTTTTTCATTCTTGGAATCATAGGGGCCTTCAACAACGCCTGGCTCGAAACCGGCATGGTAACAGATGAAGGTAAGATCGGAAAATTTCCGCCCAACCCTGGCAATGTCGGCGGGGTGGGAATAGCGGTACTCCAGCTGCGGCAGTGGTAATCCTCGGTGAGCGCAGACGATGGGGATTTCCAACTCCCTCGCTCTTTCGAGAACAGGTATGCCGAAACGGGGATCATCCATAAAGTAGCCCTTTCCTTCGGGTCCCCACTGCGGATAGAGCTTCCAGGCGTCCACCTTATACTGACGCGCCTGAACTTCCATGAACTCCAGCTGTCCGGGCTCATTGGGCAGTACCCCGCCATGAATCAACCCCCTTTTCTGACCTATCTCCTGCCGAATCATTTCCCTGGCCTCAACAGCATAGGCGGTAGGCGTCGGATTATGTCCTTTTCCACCCCAAAGAGCCGAGATAACGGAAATATCCGTATCACTGTCGAGGAAAACTTCCTGAATCATCTGGGCCGCAGAATAGCACTCCAACTCATCGTATGCGCATTTTGAGGCCTGACCGAAAACCTCGGTCAATACCTCCATCCAGCGCCTGCCGTCATCGCCTTTGGCCCAGTCACCGCTGGGATCGACGCAATGATTCTGCAAATCGATGATTATTTCCTTACCCGTAAGTGCTTGAGCGGCAGCCTCCTCTTCGACGGAAGCCGCCTCGGCGATATTGAAGAATCCACCCTTGGCCCCCGCCGACGACCAGAAATGATTAAAAGCCAGAAGAGTTGCCGCCGCGCCGCAGGCTGACTTGAGAAAATCGCGTCTGGACTTCCCCAGTTTCCGGCTGTATCTGCCCACATATTCATGGGCCAGCCGGTTGGCTGCTATTTCTTCTCTGCTAAGAGGAATTGGCGGGTGCTCGCCATTGGAGGCGGTATCGATTTTGATCGGCAGTCGTCTGCCATGAGGATCATGTTCTTTCATTTTGATCTCCTGATGTGATGGAAACTTCCCTGCCGATACCAGACTCTCCTCTTGCATACCTGCCAGTGCCCATGATTCAGTTATGCAACAATCGCACCATCGTGCTGATTTTTTCCAGACCAGCAACAATCAGAGTGCCCAAAGAAGCGGCTTTCATTGGTCCCAAACTTGCATATTCCCGCAGTAAAAGGCCGTGGCCGATACTCCTGGTCCGCAGATCGGTGTCTCTCCGTGTCCATAATATGGCCACGTCAATTTTTAACAGGGAGAAGAGCATATGCCAGAACTACCTGATGTCGAAAAATTCCGCCTGTATCTTCAATCAACTGCTCTGCACCAGCAAATCAGAACGACTAGTATTGTCGATGCAGCTGTCCTCAAGGGTATCGGCGAGTCGCACTTTTCCGAAAGTCTTCGGGGACGCACCTTCGAGAAGGCACATAGACATGGCAAGTTTTGCTTCCTGCGTCAGGACGACCAGCGCTTTGTATTTCTTCACTTTGGCATGACCGGTTTCGTCAAGTACTATACAAAGGAAATGACGGCGCCGGAGCACATCAGGTTGAGTTTTGAGTTCACCAACGACTACACCCTGGCCTACAATTGCCAGCGCAAATTTGGACAGGTAGGCATCACCAATGATATCGAGGGCTTCATAGATTCAGAGGAGCTGGGACCGGACGCCCTTGATGGCGAATTCGGCGAAGATGAATTCATTCAGCGCCTGCAGGGGAGGCGGGGCATGCTCAAAACGGCACTTATGAACCAGCAGGTCATCGCCGGTATCGGTAACATCTACTCGGACGAGATCCTCTTTCAGCAGCGTCTGCATCCCAAGATTTCCCTTGGGCAGCTTAAGAAAACCACTTTGCAGCGGATATATACAACAATGCGTGAAGTTCTTACCAAGGCTATACATGCGGAGGCCGATCCTGCAAAGATGGCTCCCTCCATGCTCACTCATCACCGCTACGGCGACGGCAAGTGCCCATCCTGCAAGGCAGATATAGAAAAGATCGAGGTTGCCGGCCGCAGATCCTGCTACTGTCCCTCCTGCCAGGACAACTGAACAGCGAGTAGCCATGAGAGACAAAATCGTTGATGAAACCGCACATAGAAACCGTCATGCTCTCTTCGAAGACAGAACAGACGCCGGAAAATATCTGGCAAGTATGCTCAGCCAATCAGAAGATAACGACGCTCAAACCATCATCCTGGCCATACCCTCCGGAGGGGTGCCGATCGGTCTCGAACTCAAGCGGAAACTCGACCTGCCCATGGACTTGCTGATTACCCGCAAAATGCAGATACCGGGGAACACGGAGGCGGGCTTCGGCGCCATGACCATGGACGGCAGAGTTTTTTTCAATCAAGAGCTGCTGACCAGGCTGGACCTAAGCCGGGAACTGATAGAACAGGAGAAAGAAAAGGTTCGACAGGAACTGGACCGCAGGAATGCCAATCTGCGGGGCGGCCGGCCGTTGCCGCCAATCGACGGCAAAAAAGCGATACTCGCAGACGACGGACTGGCTTCAGGATATACTATGATGGCAGCCATCGATATGGTAAAGCGACAGCAAGCATCGGCGATCATCATTGCCGTACCTACCGCTCCTTTGTCATCAATTCACCGTATAGTCGACAGCGTCGACAAAATCTACTGTCCCAATATACAGGACAGGGGGTCCTTTGCCGTGGCCGCCGCCTACCGAAAATGGTACGACCTCGAACCCGAAGAAACACTCAGACTGGTGCGGTCCATCGGCTCACCGATGGGATGATGATAATCTGATCCACTCTCTTTTGCAGATCCTCACTTCCCGGCAGCATATCATGCTGCCGGGAACCTGTCGCTTTTGATACTCTGCACAAATTCTGCTAAGGTAAAGTGGAGTGTATCTCATCCCTGACCGAATCCGTGGAACTGTTGTCAGCGTTTCGTTGCTGTGGCCGGTCCCGGATAACCTTATGGGTACCTTGAATAATAGAGATTTTCGCTCAAGGTCGAGGCGTGGCAGGAAAGTTTACCGGAGGCATCTATTTAATATTCCGAGGATAAAATTTCCTGACACAACGAAGAGATTGAGTGAAAAGGTCATTTTTCAAGGTGGCCTTATATTTTTGAGTAAAAAAAACGACCATGGTTCGCCCTCACCATTCCACCGTTTATAGCTGCACAGTTGAGAGTTTTAACGATGATTACCGCTTACTTCTCGAGCAAAGCGGACTGGGGAAAAGAGTTGCCGACAAACAACGGGTTCTGATAAAACCAAACCTTGTCGAGATACTCGCCCCGCCTATAACGACCCCGGTTGAAGTCGTTGAAAAAATCATTGACTATCTGCTTGAATACATACCCCCGACAGCCATCATAATCGGCGAGGGTTGCGGAGCCAGCGAGTATGACACCTCTCATGTTTTTGCCGCACTGGGCTACACTGACCTGGTCGAAAAATACGGCATCGAACTGATCGACCTCAACAGTGCAAAGCTGCGCCGCAGAACTCTTTCCAGCTGCAGCAGGTGGCCGGAAATGTATCTTCCGGCTCTCCTCGACGAGGTTTTTCTTCTTTCGCTTCCTCAGCTCAAGGCGCATTCACTCGCCAAAGTAACACTGACCATGAAAAACATGATGGGCTGTGCACCACCTTCGCATTATAAGGCTGGAGGTGCCTGGAAAAAGGCAGCATTTCACACACGTCTGCACGAGGCGATCTTCGAGCTCAATCGCTACCGCACGCCCGACTATACCCTGCTCGACGCCTCCGTCGGCATGGCTCAGGCCCACCTCTGGGGGCCGCAGTGTTCTCCACCGGTTGGGCGCTTGGCGGCATCCTTTGATCCCGTAGCCATAGACAGCTACGGAACACGCCTGCTCAAGCGCAGGTGGCAGGACGTCGACCATATCGTCATGGCAGATGGCATACTTGGCACCGCCATGAATTACGACCTCGTCGATATCGAATGAAATCTCTCCTCGATATTTTTGCCTTCCCTCCAACACCGTAGCGGACCTGCCCTCTGGCACAGACTAATTAATCTTGCAATTCCAAAGTTTAAGACGTAGTCTATAGAGAAGAAAGGCTCCATCATTTTCCGTTTCATCTGTTGAAACCACCACTCAACACAAGGAGGAACTATGGCATCATCTACCTATCGAGACATTATCGAAACCAAAATATCCGAATGGCAGAACAGCATCCAGAAACTGGAAGAGCGGGTACACAAAACCGGTTCCGCCGACAAAGAGAAAATTGGTTCAATGGTCAACGAACTCAATGCCGCCGTCAAAAAAGCCAGCCTGGATCTGCGGCAGCTCCAAAGAGAGGAGAACGACCAGAATACTCTTGAAATAAAAGAGAAAATTCTCAATATTTTCGATTCTGTCGATAAAGATCTTCGCGAATACGAGGAAAAAACCCCGTATATGCTCTAAGTGGTCTTTCGAGATACGCCATGGCTCAAACACACGAAAAAAGCCGCATCCTAAAGGAATGCGGCTTTTTCGTGTGATTTTCGTGTTAGAAAAAAGGATTATCAGCACACCCGCCGGCCGAACCGGCTGGGCAGCCTCAGGCGATAGACCTGCACTGCTGGTATAACACGCTACTCTTCAATTCCCAGCAGATCGACTTCAAACACCAGTACGGAGTTGGGTTCGATAACAGGTGGAGCTCCTTTCTCGCCATAGGCAAGCTCTGCAGGAATCACCAGCCTGTACTTTGATCCCACCTCCATAAGCTGAAGGGCCTCACTCCAGCCGGGTATGACCTGGTCGACACCGAAAATTGCCGGCTCACCACGCTTGATGGAGCTATCAAACTCGGTACCGTCTATCAGGGTGCCGACATAGTCCACCTTGACCTTGTCGGTGGCCTCCGGTTTCGGCCCTTCTCCCTTTTCGAGCTGTTCATACTGGAGGCCGCTCTCCGTGGTAACAACACCTTCTTGCTTTTTGTTTTCAGAAAGATACGCTTCACCTTTCTTGGTATTCTCTTCCTTCATCGTTGCCAGCTGTTCCTGCTGCTTGGCCTGCATTTTCTCGCCGAACTCCTTCTGTACAGCCGCAATCTCCTCGGCACCGAGCTTGGGATCCTTGCCTTCAAAGGCATCTGTTAACCCCTGCATGAGTGCTTCGAAATCTATCTCGTCGTCGATACCTTTAAAATAATTGCCCACATCAAGCCCCATGCTGTAGCCCAGCTTTTGCTCGAAGTTTTCCAGGGCGACCTCGTCCTGCGCCCAGAGGGCTGCAGGTGCAACCATCACACAAGCCACTATAATTCCAGCCAATTTCTTCATGAAATACTCCTTTTGGTTAGTTAAATCATATGTGATTAGAAACGTCTCAGACACGGTAAACACGGAAAATTTTCGCACAAGCCTCAATATCAGAAAAGGTCTTTGCGGGATGGATACTCTCGATCAATCTTCCTGGTGGCAAAAAATCACAATTCGACCACAGTTATTCCCCTGTTGCGCTTTCCAAGATTGCCGCTAGAGGCAAGTTGTGGAAGCCGGCGCAGCAGTGCCTTGGTGGCGCCTGCTTTTTTCGAAAAATTTTCTCCGGGAATAGAGCTGCGGATGACTCGGTTCGCCTGGTAATGGTCGAGCAGCTTCCGGCATTCAGCACGGATAGCTCCCCCTCTGCCACTGGCACCATAACCGTGGATCACGGTCATGGCAGCAAGATTTTCAGAACGTGCCCTCTCCAGTTCACCGGCCAACTTGGCCAGAGCCTCTTCGACGGTCGGCCTGCCGATCTCGATATTGACAATCCGGTGGCTGCCATCTGGCCTGGGCACCTTGATTGTAGAGTGATTCTTTGCCCCACAGAACGGGCATGTAATGGTAACAGCGGACCACTCATTACCACAGATATCACAGACTTTGTCCATGACCGACCTCATTTTTCTGCAGCGTCGCCACATACCCTCGTGCGTTGCGATCATCGACAGGCGGCCTCTGCCTCGGGGTAAACTGCATATCGGGTCTCACTTTCTTCGTACCGAAATAACGTGCTTCATCTGCCGCAGATGCTGAGTGAGTATTTGCAGATGATCGAGATTTTCGACTTCCACGGTCACCCGTATATCAGCGGTGTCCATGGGCGTTGTGTGGGCGGAGATTTCAACTATATTCGCATTGTCGGCGCTAATGGCGGCACTTATCTCGGCAAAGACACCTCGCATGTTCTCGGCACTGACATAGAGTTCAACCTTATGCTGCCGGTTGGAGCTGCCGGACCAGGAAACATCTATCCACCGCTGCGGGTCCGTCTGTCTGAGATTCCCGCAGTCTGCCTTATGAACGGATACGCCTCTTCCCATGGTAATGAAGCCGACGATGTCGTCTCCGGGAACCGGCTTGCAGCACTTGCTGACATTTATCAGCATATCGTCGATACCATCTATTTTGATGACGTCGCCGCTATCCTCAACCCTGCCACGCTGCTGGCTGACGTAGACGCCGCTCTCGACTTCGGTGAGGGAACGTTCCAGGTCGTCTTTGTCCTCTCGTAAATCAGCAGGCATCAAAAACTTTTCCAGCTGGGTCACGGTAATAGCCCCGCTACCGACCTTAACCAGCATATCATCTAGAGAATTGCAGTGCAGCTGTTTGAGCAGCAGTCTGATATGACCGCTCTTGACCATCTTCTTCAAGGTGGTATTGTTTTTCTTCAGCTCACGTTCACATATCTCCCGTCCGAGTTTCAGGGCTTTTTCCTTTTCCTCGCGCCGCAGCCAGGAACGGATTCGCGACCGAGCCTTACTGGTCTTGACGAGATCGAGCCATCCCCGCCTCGGGGTCTGGGTCGGCGAGGTGATGATCTCGACAATGTCACCGCTTTGCAGTTTATACTTAAGCGGCACCAGACGGCCGTTGACCTTTGCACCGGTACAGTGATCCCCGACCTCCGAATGGATGGCGTAGGCAAAATCGATGGGGCAGCTCTCCGCCGGGAATTCTTTGACCTCGCCGTTGGGAGTCAGGGCATAGACATCGGGGTCATACAGCTCACCCCGCACACTGTCGAGAAACTCCTTGGGGTCCTCGACCTCCTGCAGCGAATTGACCAGGTTTTTCAACTCGCGGAAGAGCTTCATATCCTGGTGGCTGACCTTTTGGCCTTCCTTGTAGGCCCAGTGTGCGGCAATACCTTCCTGGGCTATAAGGTCCATCTTCTCGGTACGAATCTGTATCTCGATGAAATGGCCACGGGGGCCCGCCACAGTGGTGTGCATCGACTGATAATTGTTCGATTTGGGTACGGAAATGAAGTCTTTTATCCTGCCGGGAACCGGAGCCCAGTTGGCGTGAATGATGCCCAGAGCCTCGTAGCATTCGTTGACCGAATCGACAATGATACGGAAGGCAACCTTGTCGTAAACACGCTCAAGGGGAATGTTCTGGGCTATAAGCTTTTTGTAGATGGAGTAGAGATGTTTCGGCCGGCCGATGATTCTCGTGGGGCGAACGTGGTTACCGTGGAGCTTTTTCCTTATAATACCGATAACTTCATCAACATACCGCTGCCGCTCCTCCAGTGAACTTTCGAGCTTCTGGCTGAGTTCAGCGTATTCTCCGGAATAGAGATATTTAAAAGCAAGATCCTCAAGCTCTCTTTTCATCCAGTCGATGCCGAGCCTGCTGGCAAGAGGCGCATAGAGATCCATGGTCTCCCGGGCGATTTCCCGCTGCCGTTCTTTTTCCACGGCATCAAGGACACACATATCCTGGAGTCGGTCGGCAAGTTTCACCAGCAAGACCCTGATATCCGTGGCGATGGCCAGAAGCATCTTGCGTATATTTTCCGCCTGATGGGCCAGCTTGCTGTTGTACTGCATGTTGGTGATCTTGGTCGAACCATCGACGATAAGGGCAACAGATGCACCAAATTTATCCCGCACTTCATCAATGGTGACCCCATCCTTAAGAACACCGTGCAGCAATCCGCAGAGAATGGTATCCAGATCGAGTTTCATTGAGGCCAGCGTCGAGGCGACCTCCAAGGCATGAATGATGTACGGTTCGCCTGAAAAGTGGTTTTTGCCTCTGTAAACCTCCTCGACCATCTCCCAGGCCCTGTCGATGATACTGAGATCTACGCCGTGAAGATGATTACCGGCCAGGACCTTGAGGCCCCGGGGATTTATCGTTGAAATCTGCAACATGCTGTCGATCGGTACTTCACAGAAGCGCCTCCTCAACGCTGTGTTTGATAAGGTCAACCGCTTCGACGGGTTTTTTCTCTTC
>CAKZOA010000407.1 GCA_937132035.1 uncultured Desulfobulbaceae bacterium
TGCAAATAACGGCAGGAAACCAATGAGCAGCCGTTGCCTCCAGCAATTCTGCCGCCGATAGGGGGACATGCCGCCTCCGTTGCCTGTCTTGACCGCCGCTGACGCTACGGACCCATCATCCTCTTGCCTGCGCATGTCGAAAGGAGCCTGACACCTCATGGATTCCAGCGATTCCACTATCTCCCTACTGCAGAAAAAGCAGAAAAGAACCTACTATATGTGGGTGATTGTCTTCTTTCTCATCATTTTCACCGGTCTCGGCGGTCTTTACTATTGTACCTTGAAGATCGACTATACATGGCGATGGTATCGCGTGCCCCAGTACTTTTTCTTCCATGAGGAAGTGGAGGTGCGGACCACCGTCGACGGTCAGGTCGATGAAATCCGGGAAACCGATGAAGGCACTCTGGTAGTGGTTGAGGGTGATGACGGCGAGGAGTTGCAATATTCCTTCTCCTCCGACGATGTCAGGGTCTATGAAGGAGATTTGCTTTTTGCAGGCGATGTCCTTGGTACATTTCATGAGTGGCGCATAGGGATTTTGCTCCAGGGGTTGTGGCTGACGCTCAAGGTCAGTTTCATAGCCATCATCTTCGGTATCGCTCTCGGCCTGTTTACCGGTCTGGCCCGGATCTCCGCCAATCCCGCCTTCAAGTGGCTGGCCATCACCTATATTGAGCTGATACGCGGTTCGCCGCTGCTGGTACAGATTTTCATCTGGTACTTCGTTCTCGGCACTCTTATCAATACCATGATAGCGCAGGCCGGCATATCACAGGTACCGCCGCTATGGTTTGGTGTGGCTTCGCTGGCGACCTTTACAGGAGCCTATGTCGCCGAAATCGTGCGGGCCGGTATCCAGTCCATTCATCGCGGCCAGACGGAAGCCTCGCGCAGCCTGGGCATGTCCTATGGCCAATCTATGTATCATGTCATCCTGCCCCAGGCATTCAGAAGAATCATCCCGCCTCTGGCGGGCCAGTTCATTTCGCTGATCAAGGATTCGTCGCTGCTGGGAATCATTGCCATCCGGGAGTTGACCAAGGCCACACGCGAGGTAGTCACCACCAGTCTCCAGCCCTTCGAACTGTGGTTTGTCTGTGCTCTGCTTTATCTCGTTTTAACCTTCTCGCTGTCTATGCTGCTTCAATATCTCGAGAACAGGATGATTCACTCATGATCGAAGTCAAAGACGTTTCAAAGATTTTTATGGTTCCTCATCAGGTCAATGCTCTGGTGGATGTCACCGAAAATATCGGCAGGGCCGAAGTGGTGGTGGTCATCGGTCCCTCGGGATCGGGCAAGTCCACCCTTCTCCGCTGCCTCAATCGTCTGGAGACAGCGGATAAGGGGCATATCTATATAGACGGCGTCGACATCCTTCATCCGAAGACGGATATCAACAAGATTCGGGCCGAGGTGGGAATGGTCTTCCAGTCCTTCAATCTCTTTCCTCACAAAACGGTGAAGCAAAATGTCAGCCTGGCTCAGAACGTGGTACGCAAGCGCTCCTCCGGGGAAGCCGAAGAGATTACCATGGCACTGCTTAACAAGGTCGGCATAAGCGACAAGAAAAACGTCTATCCCGAGCAGCTTTCCGGCGGTCAGCAGCAGCGCGTGGCAATTGCCCGTGCTCTGGCCATGAATCCCAAGGCAATGCTCTTCGATGAACCGACCTCGGCTCTGGATCCGGAGATGATAGGCGAAGTGCTCGATGTCATGAAGACCTTGGCGCGCGAAGGTATGACCATGGTTGTAGTCACCCATGAGATGGGTTTTGCCAGAGAAGTGGCGGACCGGGTGATTTTCATGGACGAAGGCCGGGTGGTCGAGGTGGGGACGCCGGAGCACTTTTTCAAAAATCCCACTCACGACAGGACCAAGCTGTTTCTCAAGCAGATACTGTAGAACTTTTTCTAAAGTTGATAGGCGGTGCTTCAGGGGGGCTCAGGTTCTTCTATGCTCATTTTACATGGACTGTCCGGGGGAGGTTACTGCAGCATGGGCCTGAGAGCCTTCCAGGATTGAATATCTCTTTGAAAGAGATTCCGTCCATAACGGTGCAGCATGGCCAGTGCCTGCCGCAGCGCCTGCCTGGAAAATTTCAGGCGGTGTAGTCTCTCCAGCGGCTCGTCAAGAACGGTGGCCAGCAGCCGTATGGTTCCCGAGGAGAGTTCGCTGCATCCCCCTCCCTCTCTTTCGCAGCAGTCGCTGCAAACGAGTCCGCCCGTCATATGCTGAAAGCTGAAAGCGTCGCCTGGAATAAAAGGCTTTTCGCAGCTGCGGCAGTGGGTAAGATCCGGCCTGTACCCGATTCTGTCGAAAAATCGAAGGAGAAAAATGGCGGTGACGCCAAGTGGTTCCTGGTCATTGTCCATGGCCTGCAGCGACCAGAGGAGCAATGCGAAGACACCTTCGTCTCCCTCTCTGTCAGTGACTGCCATAAGCAGGGTTTCGCGGATGAGGGTTGCGGCGATATAGCAGTCGACGCTGCGGCGCAGTTTCATGAAACTGTCGTGAAGTTCGGCATCGGCAATGAAAATGAGGGTGGAATGCGGCCTTTCATTGTAGGAGAGGGTCACATGGGAGAAAAGCTCCAGCTTATTCTGGAACCGTTTCTTGCTCCTGTTGGCCCCCTTGGCGATTCCGGTCACCCGACCCAGGTCCCGGGAAAAGATCGTAATTATCTTGTCTGATTCGCCGTGGTCGAGACAGCCGAAGACGAGCGCTGTCGTTTCCCTGGTGTGTGGAGCCATAGAAGGAGTCAGGGAAGTCTCAGGGAAATGACACCGTCACGGGGTTCCGGCAGGGATACCTGCGATCCATTGAAAAACACCTCTACCCTGGCCGGGGCGGGAATGATTACTGAAATTGTCTCATCGGCGTACCAGCTCCTGGTGGACCCTTTTGTGTATACTTCTTTTTCCGGCATGGTGTCGTCGATGGCCACGGTTATCGGCGTATCTTCGAGAAAATCCACCGTCAGGAAATGGGTAGCGCCGATGTCGTTTTCCTGCGACTGGACCAGGGGAACACTTATATCCTGTTGGGTCACGGTATTATTGCCTTCGGTAGCTGTCTGTTCCTGGAGGCCTTGAATTTTTTCGCTGATATAGGTGGCCGGATTCCAGGAAAAGTACCAGGAGAAGAGGGCGATGGCGGCGATGATAAGGACGAGGGTGAAGCCCACCGTTGAAGCGGTGGCCATGGAAGGTCTGGCTGCCATGGTATCGACCTGCCGGCCGAGTTTCGAGGGCGTAGCATAGCGGTCGCTTGTGGGAGAAAGCGTATGTTCGCTGTCATATCTTTTCAGAACTTCGTCACTATCGATACCCAGATGCCTGGCGTAGAGCAGGAAGAAACCTCTGGTGAAGGCGGCAGCTGGCAGGGCCTCGTGATCGTTATCTTCCATGGCGCGCAACGATTTGGCCGGTATTTTCGTTGCCTTCTGGAGGTCTTCGAAGGACAGGTCCCGCTCTTTTCGCTGCCGGCGGAGATATTCACCCAGCGATTCTTTCCTTTCGGTATGTGGATCCTCTGTCATTATGATTTCCTTGAATCGTTGACCAGCGGCTGCAAATGAAAAGAGTTGACACGACAATCGATACTATTGCTGCTTAGCCTGAATATTTCACGAGTTGAGTTGATCTGTGTCACAATAGATGTGTCTTTCATATTACAAGAAATGTTCGGGTTAGGCATCAAGCATGGTTTTGACGTAGGCCTTTTTCTTGATCTTTTCAACCCAGCTGCGAAACTCTCTGTCAAATTCAATTTCAAACAGCTTCTGACGGATTTCCTCTTTGATCGATTCATAGGCCGCTTCTTCAACTACTTCTCCCTCCTGCCGGGATACCAGCTTGAAAATCTGAAAGGCCCGTGGGGTTTCAAGAACCGGTGTGATCTCGCCGGGTTCAAGGGCGAGAACGGCATCCCGCATGTAGGCAGCCAGCTCGTCCTTCTGAAAAACCCCGAGGTGGCCGCCGTCGGCGGCTGATGGCAGATCAGATTCCTGCCTGGCAACAACTTCAAAATCTGCATCCTGCTGGAGTCGCTCCCTGATATCGAGGGCCTTCTGGCGAGCCCGGGCTTTGTCGGCCTCGGCAAGACCGTCGGCCTGGGCTACCTCGTCTTCCCAGGTAATGCCTATCTGCTGGAGATAGAAGCCTCCCTCTCCGAGTTCATCTGCGTAGTGCTTTGTGAAATAGTCTTCGAGCATTGCCTCGGTGATGATGATCTTCGAGCGTATCTCATAGAGCACAAGTTTGTCGCGCAGCAGCTGGCTGCGCAAATCATCTTTGAATTTTTTCTCAGACAGACGCGAACCCTCGAGTTTTCGCAGGAACTGTTCGCGGGTAAGGCCCATCTGCTCCAGTTTCTTCGCATAATTATCCTCGAGCTCAGCTTCGGATATGGAGATATTGGCTTTTTCGGCCTCCTGGGATACCAGGTGCTGGTCGATGAGCTTGGCCAAAACCCGTTGCCGCCCTTCCCGCAGGGCCTGCTCCTGCTCGTCTGCGGGTGTGGCTTCTTTGATGCGCTCGAGGTATTCTCTGCCGTTTTCGTTGAGTTCGGAGAGGGTGATTATGTCGTCGTTAACCACGGCGACAACGCGGTCAACCAGTGAAGCTGAACTGTTTTGGCACATGAGTACCATCCATGCCGCCAGGAGCATCGCTACTTTCCAGTGAGGAGAAAAACTTTGTAACATCATGTAAGTACCTGGATTTCTGTTTTATGTTCTCTTGGGTTGTCGTTGATTCACGTAGTGTATCAAGTATTTACCATTAGGTCACCAATTCTGGAAACTATTTTTTGACGGCCCTGTGCTTTGCCAGGCGCATCTTCGAGGTGGTAAAATCTTTAAGAGCGGGACTTTTGTGCCCGTCTAGGTGGATTTTCCTCTGGACGTTAGGGGTGCGGAGGAGGAAGAAAGAACGGCGCATTTTTGCTGCCTTGATGTGTATGATTGGGACGGCAAGTAGATTTCTTTTTTACGGCTTCATATATCCCTGGCTGCGGCAACATCGAAGTGGTATTACTTAAAAGCATGCACCTCGCGGCGCACCTGGAAGGGAGATGTATAGGGGGACCGAGGATTGACTCCGGGCCGTCAGGCACTATCGTGTGATGAGGGAAGTCCACGTGCGCGTTCATAGTCTCAACCAGAAAAAGAGGAAGGTATTTTGAAGTGCGACAGAGCAAGTAACAGTGAGAGCATCTGTAAAGCTGCAGCAAGGATAATGACGCTGCCTACGATCTTGGCTGTATTTTTATTGATATACGCTTCCTGTGCGGTGGCGTCTACGAAAATGCCTGCCTTCGTCCTGCCCAGTGTAGTCGATGGAAATGAAATCAGCAGTTCCGCCTTCAAGGAGAAAACCCTGCTGGTTACCTTCTTTGCCACCTGGTGCGCACCCTGCGTTCAGGAGGTGCCCACCCTGGTAAAGCTGCAGGAGAAATACGGCAAAGACACGTTTTCGGTCATCGGTCTCTCCGTGGATCGGAGTTCGCCCAGGGTCGTCAAAAGGTTTGTCGAAAAACATAATATTACTTACCCGGTGCTTATGGCCACTGCCGAGACCATGCAGGATTTCGGCGGTGTCTACGGTATCCCCGCTACCTTCCTGATCAATAAAAAAGGCAATGTAGTGAAAAAGTATCCGGGCTATATTCCTCAGTCTGTTCTTGAAAAAGATCTGAAAAAGATATTATAGAGTAAGGGATTTTCTTTCTCCCGTACTTCTCGGGTACACCGCATGAGCTCTGGTCGCCGGGAGTGATGCTGAGTTGTGCCCCTGCGGCGCTGCCGTTCGCCGTTTTTTTGTAATCGTAACACCATGGGAAAATATTGTGGATTTGTTTAAAGCGCTGGTACTCGGCATCGTCCAGGGACTGACTGAATTTCTGCCGATATCCAGTTCCGGTCACCTTGTTATCGGCGCCGAGCTTCTCGATTTCCGCCAGCAGGGGGTGGTTTTCGAAGTTTGCCTGCATATGGGTACGCTGCTTTCTGTGCTGCTGGTCTTTCGCCGGGAAATATGGGCCATGTCCACGGCCCCTTTTCAGTATATGCGTGGAGAGAGGTCAGTTCAGATACTACAGAATCTTCGCTGGGATCTCTATGTGCTTATTTCCTTGGTGCCGGCGGTTTTCGTCGGCCTCTTCCTCAAGGACTCGATCGAATCGGTCTTTGCCAGTCTGCCGCTGGTCTTCTTCATGCTTTCCATAACAGGGGTTATGATGATAGCAAGCGGCTTTCTGCCCCCACGGAATGTACTTCTCCAGGGGCGGCATGCCTTTATCATCGGCTGCGCCCAGGCCCTGGCCATACTGCCGGGGCTGTCGCGCTCCGGCTCGACCATTTTCGCCGGCATGGCTCTGGGCATTGACCGGCAGGCGGTGGCCAGGTTTTCGTTTATCATGTCGATACCCGCCATCTGCGGTGCCATGGTCCTGCAGGTCGAGGAGCTTATGACCAATCCGCCTTCGGCAGAGTCTTTGGGCAACATCGCTGTTGGCACTACCACCGCCGCGATGACCGGATATTTCGCCATCGTTCTGCTCCTTGATATCGTTCGCAGGAATCGTTTACAATGGTTTGGCTACTATTGTCTGGCCGTCAGTTTTGCCGGAGCCGGCTACCTGTTCATGAGCTGACGCCGGTAGATGTCAGCCGCTACTCGACACGTGGGAATGAAACTCTATCCGGTAAATCTCAATATCGAAGGCAAAAGCTGTTTGATAGTAGGTGGAGGAGAGGTGGCGGCACGGAAAATCGCTTCGCTTCTTTCCTGCGGCGCCACGGTACGCGTTGTCAGCCCCGAATGTGGTCCGAAGATAAAAACGCTGGCCAAAAACGGTGTCGTCCAGTGGCTCAGGCGCACCTATCGGAGCAGCGATTTGGATGGAGTCTTTCTGGTTTTTGCGGCCACGGATAATGCCAAAGTGCAGCGGCTCATCGTCGATGAGGCCAAAGCCAAAAATATCCTCGTCAACAGTGCCGATGACCCGGTCTCCTGCACCTTTCAGGTACCCGCCAAGGTGCGCCGCGGCAATCTTTTGCTGACGGTATCAACAGGCGGCGGCAGTCCCGCTCTGGCGGCCAAGCTACGCCGGCAGCTGGAGAATGCCTATGGCCTGGAATATCAGCTGCTGGTCGATCTTCTTGGCCGCATCCGCAGGGAAATAGTTGCTGATGGCCAGACCCAGGCCTCGCACAAGGCGGTTTTTGAAAAACTCCTGCAGTTGAATCTCTTGCAGAGCATACGCCAGGGTGACTGGCCGAAGCTGCAGGAAGAGCTGGGAGTGGTTCTGCCAAAAGATATCGATATCGATGCCCTGATCGACTCGATGCAGATCGCGGATGCCAGCGAGTCCCTGGAGGCTGACGGTTCCGGCTTTCCCCTGTCATCGAATAAAAACGGTGAATCATGATAACTGAAATCAACTTTCTGCTCTTCCAGGCGATCATTGCTGTGACCCTGGGGTCGACGGCCGTCTATCTCGTCTTTTTTATCAGCCAGAAGGAGAAAGTCCGTACTGTAGCCAGGAATATTCTGCTGTTCTCGGGCGTTCTGCAAACGTTTTATATAATCACCCGCTACATCCTCACCGGCCATACGCCGATTACCAGCATGCATGAGACGGTCTTCTTCTTCGTCTGGGCACTGACCTGGGCCTATCTCAGCTTTCGCTGGCGCCATACGGTCAAGAATTTCGGTACCTTTACATCCGTTCTCATCTCCGCTTTGGTTATCGTATCAGCCGTGGTTTCCAAGGACATCAACCCGTTGCCGCCTCTGCTCAGGAGCTGGTGGCTGCCGTTGCATGCAGGTTTCACCATCATAGCCTACGGCTTTCTGGCCCTGGCCTTCGTCGGCGGCCTCATGTATCTCGTTCAGGAATGGGAGCTGAAGAGCAAACGTTTCGGCTATTTTTTCTCACGGCTGCCCTCGCTTCAGGCACTCGATCAGCTCAACAACCACTGTCTCACCACCGGTTTTATTTTCCTCACCCTGGGAATCATCACCGGAACCATATGGGGCAAGCAGGCGCTTGGAACCTATTGGCGCTGGGATCCCAAAGAAACATGGACGGTTATCACCTGGTTTATCTACCTCATCCAGTTCCACCAGCGTCTTACTGTCGGCTGGAGGGGCAAGCGGGCGGCGGTGATGGCCATCATCGGTTTCTGCTCGGTCATTTTCACCCTCTGGGGTGCGACCTATCTCCTGGGAGGCGAACATTCATATGCCCGGTGAGAAAATAGTGTTACTCGGCGTCAATCATAAGACCACGCCGGTGGAGATACGTGAAAAAATGGCGGTAACCGGCGGCTATGAACCGGCGCTCCTGCGTCTCAAGGGCATAGAGAAGTGCAAGGAGTGTTATCTGCTTTCCACATGCAATCGGGTGGAACTGCTGCTGGTGAGTGACCGGCCTGAGGAACTGGAGGAGGAAATTATCGAATTCCTTTTTGGTGCCGAGATCCCCAGGGAGCAGAGCAGCGACTACCTCTCTGGCTATTATGACGAAGAGGCCGTCCACCACCTTTTCATGGTGGCCTCCAGCCTCGA
>CAKZOA010000408.1 GCA_937132035.1 uncultured Desulfobulbaceae bacterium
GCATGCTGTAGCCGCCATCGACCGCTTCCCTGAAATACTCACCGGCCTGCAGACAACTCTCCGACCAGAAGATACCGGCATCCATGTCTTTCTCCGGCCCCCGGAGCCATCTCCTGGCAACGGACCGGACCATCGCATCATTGCTTTTCTGCAGTTGCACCAGCGTCGTCAATGCTCCTCCGACCACAGCTCGCTGCAGTCCCAGAATCTCCTTCAATTGTTTCCCGGCAATCATTTTTCCCTCCACTTGTAGACCCTTTCCCCGCCTGCCAGTGCCTGGCGAATAGCGTACGGACACGTCTCCGCAGATGTTTTCAAGGGTATCCGGCCAGCATATCCGGCACGAAACTTTTCCCCTCATTGAAAGGAACAATTGAACCTTTGTCAACACCTATTATGTTGCACTGCAATATGCGCAGAGCACTCTTGCAGTAATTGTGCAGAAACCCAGGAAAAGAGTAAAGCAGAGAAAAACTGCAAGGTTGTGCTTTTATCATGCACTCCGTTGACAGTCACTATGTTGCGCTGTAACATTAGCTTACAGGAATACTTGGGGATCAATTTGATCTCTTCCAGGGGGACTTCCGGCAACCGAGCTAATTTCATCGCCGTGGCGCCAAAAAAAAAGGAGCGTACGTGGACAGTAAAATACTCATCAAGAAATACCCCAACCGCAGGCTCTACAATACCAAAGAAAGCAAGTACATCACCATCAAGGACGTCTCGGAACTGATCAAGAAAGGGTACCGGGTCGACGTGCAGGATGTCGAGAGCGGCGAGGATATGACAGCCCTTGTCCTCACCCAGATCATCATGGAAAAGGCCAAGAAGAACCAGTCTCTCCTGCCGGTGTCCCTGCTTCACCTTTCTATCCAATACGGGGAAAACCTGCTCCATGATTTCTTCGAGAAATACCTGGAGAAAACCATCGAGAACTACCTTGTCTACAGAAAGACCATGGATGATCAGTTCAATGCCTATCTCGATATTGGGGCGGATTTCGCAAGTTTTGCAGAAAAGACCTTCAAAGATATGGAGTCAGTGAATATATTCTCAGATACATTCAAGCAGGGCAGCAACAAGAAGAAAAAATAGCAGTCCTCTTCTCACGGCGACAGGATCAAACAATGGCAGAAAACGACCAGTTCAGCGCCGATTTTTCCAAGCTCTTTCAAAACTGGACGGAAACGGCAGTAAAATTCTGGCAGGACGTCGGCAACCAGGAACAGCCGTTTTCCGCCGCAGCGGCCAAGACCGATTCCCAAAGTGATTCCGCTGCCGGGGAGGACGACAAGTACAGAGCCTACAGATCCTGGGAGAATACCTGGAACACCTACATTTCTTTCTTCCAGCTGATGATGGCTCCGCAGAATCAGGATGAGATCTTCAAAAACGCATCCACCCTGGCCGAGACGATCACCCAGGCCACCGAGGAGTCGCTCGAAAATTTCACGGAATTTCAGACGGAACTGGTACGGAGTCTGGCTGCGGCAACGCAGCACACCAATACACATCATTACAGCACCATCGATCACACCACCTTCGAGTCGTTCCGGGAATTCTACCGTACCGAACTGCAGAAGTACCTCCATATCCCCAAAATCGGCCTGCCTCGTGAATTGCACGAACACTTTGCCGAATTCACCGATAAGTCAAATATATTTTGCTCTCATCTTGCTGAATTTCTCTATCTGCTCATCCTCCCTCTCGAGAAAAGCCAGCAGCTGATGCAGAAAAAAATCAAACAGATGGTGGAGAGCGGCGAGATTTCCACCGACTCCAAGGAGCTTTACGGAGACTGGATCAAAGTCCTTGAAGGGCAGTATATGCAGCTGCTCAAATCCAGCGAGTATACCGATGTGCTCAACAATACCATCGGCTCACTGGCAGAGTATAAAAGAATCAAGCAGGAACTCACCAATACCTTCCTCAAGGATCTGCAGATACCGACTAACAGTGATATGGATGAAGTCTACAAAGAACTCTACACCATGAAAAAGAAGATACGGGAACTGAGCCGCAAAGTGGAGATGCTGGAAAAGGACAACACCTCCTGACAGTTCACCTGAACATCCTGCAGTAAGAGGAGGCCGTTCATGAACCAGGTAAAAATACCAGTCGATCTTATCCTCAAGAGTATCGATGAAAGCCGCCGGGATACCAGTAGCAGACTCAAGCGTGCCTCCACCGTACTCACCGGCGAACTCGATACCGAAATCGCCTCCACCCCGCATAGCGTCGTATATGAAGAAGACCGGGTCAAGCTCAAGCATTACAAACCGGAAAAGCAGCGGGTCAAGACACCGCTGCTGGTGATTTACGCTCTTATCAACCGGGAAACCATGCTTGACCTTCAACCGAAACGGAGTGTGATCGAGAACCTGCTCGACCAGGGCGTCGAGGTCTATATGATCGACTGGGGCTATCCCACCCGAAAAGACCAGTTCGTCACGATTGGCGACCACGTCAATGGCTACATCCACAATATAGTCAACTTTATCTCCGATGAGTGCGGAAGCCAAAAAATCAACATCATGGGAATCTGCATGGGCGGCGTATTCTCCATCATCTACAGTGCCCTGCACCCGGAACGGGTGCGTAATCTGGTGACCACGGTCACTCCCACCAATTTCGACACAGACAAGGGCTTGCTCAATATCTGGATGAAAAATACCGATGCCGAGATCCTGGGTGACGTTTATGCCAATATGCCTGGAGATATCATGAACCTGGGATTCCTCTTGCTCAATCCGGCCCGCCTGATGATTGACAAATATGTCAGTTTTTTCCAGAACATGGACAATAAAACCTTTGTCGAGAACTTCATCCGTATGGAAAAGTGGATTTTCGACAGCCCGGATGTACCGGCAGCCACCTTCAAACAGTTTATCACCGACTGTTTCAAACAGAATCTCCTTATCCAGTCCAAACTGCAGATAGACGGCGAACGAGTCGACCTCAAGAAGATCACCATGCCGGTCATCAATTTTTACGGCAAGTACGATCACCTTGTACCGCCGGAATCATGCGATGTTTTCACCTCCATGATCGGTTCCGAGGACAGGGAAGATGTCTGTTTTGATACCGGTCATATCGGTATATATGTAAGCTCGAAGTGCCAGAGAGAGTTTGCCCCGCGGATTGCCGAGTGGCTCGGCAACCGTGATAACTGAGCAGCGTGACTTCACCATCCACCCAGAGACCTTCTCATGACAACGAAAAGCGACGACTATTTCAGAACCTTCTGCACCATCATCAAATCGATCCAGAACACCTCGCAGAAACAGGAAATACTCGACCTCATCGTCGAAAGCGCCGTTGAAGAGATGGATGCCAAGGCGTGTTCTCTTTTCCTGATCAGAAGCAGGCGTGACAGGGACGGCCTGTTCTACCCGGCTGCCCAAGTCGGACTCTCTGACAACTATATCCACACCGGCCCCGCGAAAGGCCGTGACGTCACCCAGGATATCCTCAAAAAAGGCGGGTATCTCATGGCAAAAGACGCAACAACGGACCCCAGACTGGAAAACCACGAACAGAAAAAGCAGGAGGGCATCGCCTCCCTGCTGGTTGTCCCGGTAATCGCCGAAAAAGATCCCATCGGAATTCTGGCGCTCTACACTGCCGAAAAGCGAGATTTTTCTGAACTCGACGTCGCTTTCCTGCGTGCACTGGCCGACTATGGCGGTATTGCCATCGTGCGGGCGCATCAGTCCTACAGGCAGGAACGCGAGCTCAAGCTGCTGACCAGAGTTTCCGAACATCTCAGTTCATCAATCGAGATAAAAGAGGTCCTCCTCCTGATGACCGAGGAAATCGCCAAAACCCTCGACCTGCTTGGCGTTACCATCCGGCTCTACGAAAGTGGATCAAATCAGTTGCGTCTTGTGGCGAGCCACGGGTTAAGCAAGAAGTATCTCAGCAAGGGCCCTGTCAGCTCAAAACGGATCAAAACGGTGATCAAGAATCAGTGCGAAATAATCGATGATGTGGCAAGCTACGATATCGACTACAAAAAGGAACGCCAGGAAGAAGGGATAATCACCATGCTGCACCTTCCGATCACGGTAAAAGGTGCCGTCATCGGTGTCATGGGATTATACAGTAACGAAAAACGGGTAGTCGAAGACGACGACCTGACCCTTCTCACCTCCATTGCCAGGCAGTGCGGGCTGGCCATACAGAACGCCTCGCTCTACCTGCAGATCAAAGCGGAAAAGAAGGATCTCGAAGAGGAGATCTGGATCCATAGAAGCTGGTTTTGAAACATCCTCCTCAGCCCGAACATCTCATGAAAAATGGACGGAGTGTTAGATATAGCATTAAATATCAAATTGTTAAAGACAATCTCGAGGTAATTGTTGATGAACAGTTTGGACAAAGCGAATACACTGTAAGTTCAGTCCATTTTCACCCTTCGGGCGAGTCGATATAGCCTGCTATCCTTCGTCGCTTCTGTTATTGGCATACTAAAGAATAGCCAGTAACAGGTTTCCTCGATGAGCAGACCATCTCAACTCGTGAAATATCCGGGTGTGCGTCCTGCATACTCCTTGGCGCCAGGCCGCTGCTCTTTGGTGCTTGGGCAGCATGATGACCGTAAGTGCACGAGCAGCTATCGGTCGACAGGGGTATCACTCAGGTCGAGGTGGAAGCGTACCGGGCCGCGATAATTTCCTTTGCCGAAGATGGAATCAAGTGCGCACGCAGAGTCGGGATGTGACCAGGAAGTGGCAATGGCAACGTGGCCTTTGGGGAACGGCGTTACCTCTGCCTCAACATGGTCCAGGGGAGCAAGCGCCACCTCCTTTTCCACCAGATCATCGCTTTCACCATAACAGAGCAGCCAGGGGATGTTTTTCTCCCTGAGTGCCTTGAAATTGAGTTTCTTGCCGAAAATGGAGACCGGCAGCGTACCGTCTTCCGTGATCGGATGATTGTAGGAGGCAAAACTCATTTCAGTTACGGCGAGCGGCAGGTCGGAACGCTCGTTCTGCAGCCAGTAATTGAGGGCGGCAACGGTTTTATTGATCTCTTTCGGACGACCTTGCCGCGGGTCAAGCATCATAATATCGCGAAACATCGCCAGCAGCGGGCCGGAGTTTTCTATACTTTTCAGTTTGTAGATCCACCCCATGAGATTGCCGTCGGCGATTCTGTTGCCGTTTGCAAGTGTCTTGGTGCCGTAGTCGAGGTCATTGAACACTGGAGGCAGATCACGCAGAAAATCACCCAAGCCCTGGCTTCTTGTGCCGTCCATTGGTGCAACACAGGTGATCAGGGCATCGACAAGCCCGTCGAGCCTGCCGGTCAACAGCGCGCACACCGAGGAGAATCCACCCTGACAATAGCCGTTCAGGGTAATCCTGCGGCCATGTTTTTCTAGAAGCTTCTTGGAAAAAAACCGTATATCCTCGACATCATTCTCCATGCTCATGGTCTGCACGGCCGGAGTGCTGTGAATGTCTTTCATCAGCCGGATATACGTGGGTATTCCCTTGTTGGCGAAAGTGTGCGCATAGCTTTTTTGCTGCTGCGGCAGAAAGGCGAGGATGTTGGCGCCGAGCACGAAGGGCGGGATGATCAAAATCGGCTTCAACCGGTCATCTGTTTCGACACCTTCGGCCGTTGGGGTGATTTGGCGAAGCTCGAACCTATCCGTCTCTCCAACCAGGCTTTGCGGATGATTTTCGAAGTGAAAGCCGAACTCCCCCTCGATATCACGTATTGCCCGGGGATAGTCTCGCACCACTCGCCTGAATGTTTCCTCCTGCTTCTCAAAGAAGGCGGCGGCTCCTTCGCCGTCAACTTCCTGCAGCATGGTCGGCCATGCTGATAGAAAACCCTCAATTTCTTTTTGAAGAAACGTCGACATGATCTCCATGCATCCGCTGCCGTAGCGGCTCATCAGATCGTTATTGAAGGCCAGGAGCCTGGCGTATCCATCGGCACTTTCCAGCGGGTCGCGCTGCAGTACCTTTCCCGCCTCGAGCTGATAAAACAGCGTTGCCGCCGTCATCAGGGGGTTGATAAACTCGCTGTTATACTGGTACACCCCTTCAGTGAGAAAGCGATACGAAGACATCTGGGCCGCCAGCGCCCTGTTCCAGTTGAAAAGGCCGGAGTAAAAATCATTCATTCGGAAAATGCTACTTCTTCTCGAGCAGCTCCTCAAATTTATCATAACCGTCTTCAACGGCTTTTTTGAAATCGTCCCGGGCTTTCTTGGCGAGATCGACCGAGGTCTGCATTGATTTTTTGCTTTCCTCCGTAACCCAGGGAAGCTGGTCGAGATAGCTGTTGATCATCTTTTCGGTCTGATCCTGAGAGACCGCCATGGCATTGAACGTGTTTTCGAATACCGTCTTCTGGAATCCCATTGTCTGCTTGAGAAATTGAGTTGAATCCATTGTTTTCTCCTTGTCATTTGTAATCGGGCCAAAACACCCGGTCATGTATCAAACCGCCGGAATTATGCTCCGTTGACTGACGGCATTATGGACCTGCCGGTAGCCGGGGTGGGCGGCATCATTTCCCTTTCTTCAAATATATCCATCGATGAGAAGGAGTCAAGAAAATAAATGTTGCGGTGCAACATTTACCTTTTATAGGTGTTCTCCCGGGCATTTGTATATAATCCAACACGGAAAAGAGAATATAAATGTTGCATCGCTTTCATGCCTGAAAGGCGTCGAACACGGCCAGGCAATAATACAATAATAGGGGCCACGTTTTTTCTGGTAGAAATGATACCGAAATCATACAACAAAATTACTACTTATCTATTAATCGTGGTCTGTTTTCCGCAACAGGCTGCTATCTATTGTAGGGTGCGGTGAATTGTCTTGATTTTGCAGTGAACATGTCCTGCAATCGCCTTAAATGATGCGTTGATTAGTATGTGGATTCATAGATATCAGTACTTGCCGGAATTTACGTTAGATACTGGTGCTTTAACCTCCAACCTCAAAGCGGCTGATATATGTTATCGCGCAAGAGCGCTTGGTGGGGCGTATGGAAAGCCTTGGCTTTGAACGTAAGCATGAAGGCAGTCTCAGTACCACATCGACTGATTTCTTGCTGCTTTACGGTTACAAACCGGCGCGTGAGCCGGGCGAAATGTCACTCGATGAAAATTAACGTGCTTTTTAGGTGTTCGGTAGTCCAGATAATGCTTAGCATCTTTATGTAACGCGCAGTGTAACCAATTATAAAGGGAGGGGAGAGATGAAATGGGTAAGTTTGAAATCATTCACTGCCATACTGGTTTTCACTTTTTTCCCACTCTTCAGCGTCTATGGTGAGCACGTCGATTTTGATAAAGAGCAACCAAACATGGCTCCCAATGAATGGCGTTGTGGTATAACCGGAAAAGGCAATCCCAAGTGGATGGTTATTCCAGAGAACACGGCTCCAAGTAGCCCTAACGTTTTGAGGCAATCGGGCAGGGGAACGTTTCCCTGGTGTGTTATTCCCGGGGTTTCTTTATCCGAAGGAGTTGTCGAAGTGAAATTCAAAACGCTGTCAGGCAACGTTGACCGAGCGGGTGGATTAGTCTGGCGCTTTAAAGATGGGAACCAGTATTATGTGGCAAGAGCGAATGCATTAGAAAATAATGTTTCTTTGTATTATGTAGAAAAAGGGATCCGGAAAACAATAACATATGTAGATGCTCCAGTACCTCAGAATGAATGGAATACTCTCAGGGTAGAGTTCGCCGCAGATGAGATTACGGTTTCCCTAAACGGTAAAAAGTATATCGATTTGAAGGATGCGAATATTTCTGGTGCCGGCACTGTTGGTGTTTGGACAAAGGCTGATAGTGAGACAGTATTTGACGATTTTATCTATGAAGGAACCAGATAGCATGTTAATCGCCTGGCGCTTTTGTGCTGCGTATCCGCAGTGCAGATGAACTCAAGGCCACCTTGAAAAATGGCCTTTTCACTCAATCTCTTCGTTGTGTCAGGAAAT
>CAKZOA010000409.1 GCA_937132035.1 uncultured Desulfobulbaceae bacterium
AGTGCCTGCTGCAGAAAAGTTCCCGCAGGCGGTACACCATGACGCTGGAGCAACTCGTTTGCCGTACAGCATATACCACCGAGTTGGATGCCCTTGGCACCCTGCTCTTTGGCATAATCAATCATTTCCTGGGATTGAGCGGCAGCAACGATCATCTCGGAGAGCAGAGGTTCATGGCCATGAACGATGATATTGACATGATCTTCCTTCATGATGCCGAGGTTGGCTTCGGACTGCAAAGGCGATGGGCTGCCGAACATCACATCCTGGAGATCGGTGCCAATCATCGAGCCGCCCCAGCCGTCGGCGAGTGCACAGCGGGTTCCCTGTTTCATCAAATTCTTGTAGTCCTGGTCGACACCCATGTGGGTCCGGTGCATGATGTCAACGATCTCACGGTCGACGTTGCGGGGTTTGACGCCTTCTTGCTCCCACTTAGCCTGCAGTGGCTTCGGCGCTCTGTTGAGATAATCAAGTGATCCCTCTGTCTTCCCCCATTCTCCCATTGCTTTTTTGGCCACGGCCAGGGCTATTTCCTTGATTTCCCTGTCCTTGGTTTCGCCATTTTCTTCAATTGTGGTGGATACGCCGAAATATGGAGCAATCTGGATAAGTTTGGCCGGATCTTTAATGCCATAATCCGGGGCATTTCCGGTAACCGCGGCATAAAAGGTTTCAGCCACACCACGTCCGTGGTCCGAGTGGGCAGCCGCACCTGCTGCGATCATGCGTACAAAGTTTCTGGCGCAAATGGTGTTGGCCGTTGCCCCACACAGTCCCTTGCGGGTGTCTTCTCCTTCTATGCCGTTCTTTGGGAGGGGCAGACGACACGGCCCCATGGCACAGTTTTTACAACAGATACCCTGCAGACCAATGGCACAGGGTTTCATGGTAACCGCGCGGTCAAAAACCGTTTCGATCTCAAGTTTTTGGGCACGTCTGATCATCTCTTGCGTTGAGACCTCCATGGAGGCTTCCATGGGATCCGCTAATTTGGGTGCCTTGGCGACGGGTGTTTTTGTTGCTTCTGCCATTTGAGGTTCCTCCTCATAAGTGTTTCAAAGTGTAGCTCATTTAAAAATAGAGATCAGGCAGTCTACCGCCTGTGAAATCTGTTGAGCATCTGGATTATCTTTTCCTGCTGCGTAAGTTGTATTTCTGCAGCAGTCATGGTTTCCTCGATGGATTCTTCTTTTTCTCCCGTGCTGCGGCTGGCCCGGGCTTTCTGTCTTTCGGCCCGCAGGGCGGCTTCTTCATCCTCGCGTTTGGCGATAGCATCGGCTTCAGCCTGTTTCTTGGCCTCCTCCTTGGCCTTCTTGTCAGCTATGGCTTTCGCTTCAGCCTCTTCCTTGGCTTTCGCTTCGGCAGCGGCTTTGGCATCTGCATCCGCTTTGGCCTTGGCCTCCGCTTCCTGCTTGGCTTTGGCCTCCGCCTCTTCCTTGGCCTTGGCTTCAGCCTCGGGATCAGCAGCGGGCTTGGCTTCTTCTTTGACCTCCGGCTTTGGTTCGGCCTTTGGCTGCGCTTCCGGCTTGGCCTCTACCTTTGCGGCGGCTGGCGCCTCTTTTGCTGCGGGCGCGGCTTTTTTAGCTGCAGCCGGTTTCTTCTCTTCTTCGATTGTCAGATCGAGTTCCGGTGCCAGGCTGGCAAAATCGACACTGACGTCAGCCAAAGATTTTTCAATGGGAGCGACTTCCTTAGCATCGCCGCCGTCCATCATAACGGTTATAAATTCTCTGGTAAGCCGGATAGATTCGGGGTGACGCATGATAAGAATATTGCCGCCGCTCATAAGATAGGTGACTGCGGCGACGGCCTCCATGAGTATGCCTCTTCTTTCCGGATCACCCAGCAACGGTGCGTCGTCGACAGTTTCTTTGGCCTCCTTGCACTTCCAGACCTCGTTGCCGATGTTGTTGATCATAGGATACTGCAGTTTGTCATCGCCCTGTCCCATAGCGGCAAGATACAGTCTCTCCATTACTGAATAGGTATACTCCAAACCGTATCCGAGACCACCCGTGGTTGGATCGACGATGACCCGATCCATGGGCATGCCGAGGTTTTCAAGGAGTATATTGACCTGTTTTGCCAGGTTGACATCGATTGGCGAAGAGGACACCAGGCTCTGACCATAGCCCATGGCCGCGGCACCGATGCCTTTGTAGTTCTTCTCCTCAACGGGACCTATAAGCAGATTCTCTCCCTGGCACTCCTCGGCGATTACCTTGAGTACCTCCTCATCTTTGGTGGGGTTGGCACATCCCCAGACAATCAGCGGAACATTGACGGCTGCCAACACTTTTTTGACCGTCTCAGAGGCGCTCTGCGGGCTGGCATCCTTGTCATTGGGATCAATCGATTTCAACTGCAGACAAATTGCGTTGGCTCCATATTCTTCTACGCATTTCTTGGCCCAGGCGGCGGGATCCTTGACTACATCTTTAAATGGTTCCAAGGCAGGTTCAGGCCAGTCTTCAGGTTCGATGTCCCAGATTTCCATGGCTATAACCGGTCTGTTGGGCATATCCCCTTCGAACGTATAGAAAGGATAACAGCTTTCGCCTCCTACTTTAAGGGCTTTGTCTCCCTTGCCGATGGAAATTTCCTTAATGGTTCCAGTATAGGATTCCTTCTTGATTTCAAATCCCACTTTAGCCTCCTTACAAGTGAAAATTAGTCTCCTGAAGGCCGCGGCAGATATTTACGTTAACGTAAATGTCATGTCGCAAGTCGCTTCCTGACCTTCCCTTTTTTCGTTACCAATGATTGCAAAAAATATAAAATAATCGTGTTCAATGTTTCCTGATTTTCCTGCTAATATCAACTACATCTCGTTGGAGACGGCCTTCCTCTCTTGAATACGCAGCTTCAATCGCGGAAACTTGTCAACATCTGTATGCGGAATAAACATGGCAGCCACATAATTGTCCATATAGGATGGTGTTTCCGACAACTCAAAATTGGTCATTTTTTTGGTGACCTCGACGACATCCTGGCGTATACGGTTCGTGAGAGAACTCATCCTGGCTCCAAGAAGCGATCCGTTGCCGAGATACGTCACCCGGGCCGGATCTACTTCCGGCAGAAGTCCTATGGTCATGGCCTTTTCCAGATCAATATAGCTGCCGAAGCCGCCGGCAAGGATGACATGCTCGATCATGTCCACGGAGAGACCAACCTCATCGAGAAGCGTTATGCAGCCGCTGTAGATTGCTGCTTTTGCCCGTATGAGATTATCGATATCGATTTCGCTGATTGAAATATCCCGTCCTATCTGGGTTTCATTCTCCCAGACAATAACATATTCCCAGACGTCGTTTCGTTGCCTGATTCTGTCCGTTTTGTTGTCGGTGTTGAATTTACCGTTACTGTCGATGAGGCCAAACTCGTGCATGACGGCAATCATGGTTATCAGTCCGGAACCGCATATACCCTTGGGCCTGACACTGCCAATGGTGATTATCATCGGCTCGAGAGTCAGCGGATCTATGAGAAAATCCTCTATTCCGCCCTTTGCCGCCCGCATGCCGAACTCGACGCCACCACCCTCAAAAGCCGGACCGGCTGAGCAGGCGGCGCAGGCAAGCCAGTCCTTGTTGCCAATGACTATTTCGGCATTGGTGCCGATATCCATATACAGCGTCAACTCCTCTGTGCGGTATAACCCTGAGCCCATGATGCCAGCGACTATGTCACCGCCGACATAACTCGAAATCTGGGGATAGAGGAGAGCTATGGCATGTTCATTAACGTCGATGCCTATGGATGCAGCCTGAAAAGGTGGATAAAGCGTAGCGGCGGGTACATACGGTGACCTCCTGATGGATCGTGGATTAATACCGAGCAGCAGCTGGGTCATGGTGGTATTGCCGGCAATGGTGATAGTGGAAACATCTTCTTTGTCAATTCCGGACTCATTGAAGATGGTTTCGAGGGCTTCATTGATGGTGGCAATGACCATCTGCTGCATCTTTGCCCGCCCTTCCGGCTTTTCAGCAACGATGATTCTGCTGATGACATCTTCACCGTAGCTTATCTGTCCATTGAAAAGTCCCTTCTCGGCATCGACTCTGCCGTTTTGTAAATTCACCAGCTGGGCAAACACTGTGGTGGTGCCGATATCGATGGCAATTGCATGATTGTGATCGCTGGTGTCACCTGCCTGTATATTGGTAATTCGGGTCTTGCCGTTTTCGCGCACCGGGCGCACCAGCGTCGCTGTAACCTTAAAGTCACTCTCTCGCAGTATGTCTGGTAACTTTTGAATAACCGGCATTGTCAACTCGAGTTTGTGCCAGTCGGCCTTCTCTTTGAGAGATCGGACCAGCCTGTCAACGTCGGCAAGATTGTCGTCGCCGGTTGGGGGCTGCAGTTCGAGATAGGTTTTTTTCACAGGGTTGACAAATAACCCCTGTTCGCGAAGGCTTTCTATATCCATATGCTGCACGGCGGCCGTGCAGCGAGGAGGTGGCTTGACACTGAGAATGCTCGAGTCTACATCTGATTCCACTGGAACATGTATGGTGATGTTTTCCTTGACGACAGCCAGGCAGGCCAGTCTGTATCCTTTTTCTGCGTCGTCTTCGGAGAGGCGTTCGGTAATGCCTCCTTCGAGATCACCGTCTTCCTGACGCACACGGCATTTGCCGCAGACTCCCTCACCACCGCAGGAGGCATTTATATGAATGCCAGCATCCATGGCGACACGAAGCAGCTTGGTGCCCGGTGCGGCCTCGACATCCCGCTTATGTGGTAAAAAACGGACAGTGCACTTTTCCTTGTCTGCATCCATGCTCATTGTGTGATCACTTGTAATTGGTCCTGCACTCTACACTGCCTCACAGACGGTTCTCCATGGGTGGTTGTCAGGATGAGAACCAGCAGTATCGGCATTATTCAATGTAGAGCTCTGCTTTGCGACAGCCAGAGCGATGAACTCTTCATCATCATGAAAAGAATATTCTTCTGTTTTAACGTTGTGTTTATCATACAGCAGAAAATACAAACACCATCTGTCTTCTTGAAAAAGGCCATAAATTGAAAGATACAGAGTAGCTATAACCTTTTCTGAGCACAAAAATCAATGCTTTTATATGAAAAATACCCCTTGCCTTGTGAATTTAAAAATAGTAGCCTTCAATAATTCACAAATAAACCCCAACTGACTCCGCCTACTCACCTATGCCCGCAAACACTACCGCAAACGCTCATGAGTCCACCGAGCTCGAAAAACTCATGGCAAAAACCAAAAAGAAATCCGACTTCCAGCGGGTTCAATGTGTCTTCCTGAAAGTGCGCTACAATCTCAAGGCCTCTGAAATAGCACAAATAACGGGCCAGCGCGACGGAACTGTGCGGCAGATATGGTCTCGCTACCGTCGCGAAGGAGAAAGCGCACTCTTCTGCAAGACCAGAGGGGGGCGAAGGAATGCCCATCTCAGTCGCGACGAGGAAAAACTCTTCCTGAGACCTTTTTTTAAGAAGGCCGAGCATGGCGGCGAACTCGTCGTTGCCGACATACATGCGGCATATGAATCGCTTATCGGTAAAAAGGTTCCCAAGTCCACTCTCTACAGAATGCTCTCACGCCACGGCTGGAAGCGCAAGCCCGGCAGGTCCGCGAGGCCGGAGGGCAAAAGCGGCCCACGTCCCGGAATGCATGATTACTGGATCGAGGGCTGCTCGCAGATCCTGCACCCTGAACGCACGGGCAATATCTCACAGCAGTGGCTCAACAGCACCCTTTCCAGCATGGTCAGGCAAGGCTGAATACATCGACCCCGAAAACGATAAGCAGGGAATACCCATTGACATGTGCGTTTTTGAACGCAACTAATTATAAGAAACACGCCATGGTAACATCAAAAATATTTATCCTTTCATGGTGCACAAGCCGCGCAGATGTCGACTATTTTGCACAACAGCAGATGGGTGTTAGCGTTTGCCTACAGTAACCGAGCCCTTACCCCTGGAGAGGAGTTGAGCGTTTCCGCAACTCAGCTCTTAATACTTTGCCGACGATGGTTTTGGGAAGCTCTTCGATGAATTCAATGCTGGTCGGCAACTTGTATTTGGCCAGGCTCTGTCGACAGTAGTCTATGAGCTCCTCCTCGGTGGCGTCAGCCTCCTCGACAAGCACGACGAAACTTTTTATCTGTTCGCCGCGGGTGGGGTGCGGAACACCGACAGAGGAAACCTCTTTCACCTTTGGGTGCAGAAATAATATCTCGTCGATTTCCCTGGGGTAAACGTTATACCCTCCGGAAATGACCATATCTTTGATCCTGTCGACGATAAAAAAATAGCCGTCCTTATCCATTCTGGCAATATCACCTGTCCGCAGCCATCCATCGTCGCTGAGAACATTTGCAGTCTCGTCCTGCAAATGCAAATATCCCTGCATCACCTGTGGGCCCTTTACCAACAATTCGCCGGGTTGACCTGCCTCGACATTAATACCAGGGTCGGTTACATCGACGATTCGACACTGAGTGTCGGGGACGGGGATGCCTATGCTTCCTGTTTTACGCACTCCGTTAAAGGGATTGATGTGGGTGACAGGAGAGCTTTCCGTAAGTCCATAGCCTTCTACGATCACAGCACCTGTCATTTCTTCGAATTCACGTATAACTTCGAGAGGCAGAGGAGCGCTTCCGGAGAAGAAGCCTTTAAAACAGGTCATATCGGTTTTTTTGAGATCGGCGTGATTAATCATGCCGATATACATGGTCGGTACCAGAGGACCGAACGTCGGTTTGTATTTCCGGATTGTCTCCAAAAGTTTGGCAGGTTCCGGTTTGGGAACCAGTATGTTGCCCCAGCCCATATAAATGGCGAAATTCATAGCGGCACTGAGCCCGAAGACATGAAAAAAGGGCAAGGCGCCAATAAGAGTCTCCTGGCCCTTCCCCATATCGGGAAACCAGGCGGCGATCTGTTGAACCTGCCGACTCAAGTTCGAGTGTGAGAGAACTACGCCCTTGGCCCTGCCGGTAGTGCCGCCAGTATATCCGGGTCTGGATCACCGCGTGTATTGGCTTCA
>CAKZOA010000410.1 GCA_937132035.1 uncultured Desulfobulbaceae bacterium
GATGAGAGCGAATCGGGGATTTTTTTTCTGACCTTGACGCCGAGTTCGGTGAATCGTTCGGCCTGGGCGATAATATTGCCTCTGCCGGTGGTCAGCTTGTTCATTGCCGATTCATAGGTGGTATGACAGGCGGCAAGCTGTCTGCCGATTTTTTCCATTTCCTCGACGAAGCCGCGCAGTTTGTCATAGAGAGCGCCGGCACGATCGGCTATCTCCTTGGCATTGCGGTTCTGGTGTTCGTAGCGCCAGAGGTTTTCGATGGTTTTCAGGGTTGCGAGAAGGGTGGTCGGCGTGACGATGATGACCCGCTTTTCATAGGCATCGGCAAAGAGCTGTTCATCGGCCTCGCAGGCGGTAGCAAAAGAGGAATCGATGGGGATGAAGAGCAGGACGAAATCGAGAGAGTGCAGGTCGGGAAGATCACAATAATTCTTGCCGGCAAGATCCTCTATGTGATTCCGGATATTGGCGAGGTGAGAGGCGAGATTGGTCCGGCGCTCCTGCTCGTCGTCGCTGTTGACATATTTCTCCCAGGCAGAGAGACTGACCTTGGAGTCGATGATAATGTCTTTTTTTTCCGGCAGGTGGATGATGATATCTGGTCGCTGCAGGCGTAGTTCTCTGCTGCGGTAGCCGGTCTGCACGGAATATTCGCGGTCCCGGCGCAGACCGGATTTTTCCAGTACCCGCTCAAGCACCAGCTCCCCCCAGTTGCCCTGTTTTTTCTTATCGCCGCGCAGGGCGCGGGTGAGATTGACCGCCTCCGTGTTGATGCGGGTGTTGAGTTCGCGCAGGTGGATGATCTCCTGTTTGAGCGAGGTGCGCTCTCGGATGTCGTTGACCTGAATATCGTCGATGCGCTGCTGAAAGGACCGGAGTTGATCCTGCAACGGCTGGAGCAGTGAGGTGAGCCGTTCTTTGCTGTCGTTGCCGAACTTAACACTCTTCTCTTCGAAAATCCGCTGTGCCAGGGATTGAAACTGCAGCAGAAGATGTTTGCGGGCATCTTCGAGTATTGTCAGTTTTTCGCCGGTGCTGCGGCGCTCCGTTTTGAGCAGGGTGAGGAGTTTGGCGTTTCGCAGCTGCTGCTGATGGAGTTCGGCCTGCATATCGGCGTTGAGCTTGCGTTCCTGGCTGAGCTGTTGAGCCTGCATCCCCACGGCTCTGGCCTGGCTTCGCAGCCGCAAAAAACAGACGACGACCAGCATGATCAATAGACCGCAGAGCAGCAGCAACAGCACGGCCGCAGGGGCGAGGTAGGGGTGAAACTGGGAGGGAATGAAATCCATGAGCATGATATTCCAAGAGTGAGAGAGGGACGGCAACAGACGCTAAGATCCCAGGCGGTGCAGGATCCGGAAGCCGAAAAGGCGGTCGTGACGATTCCCTGAAAAAATACAGGGGCGTAAATTCCTTGTCAAACAAAAAGAAACCTGACGATACTGCGCTTTGCCGCGCCACACCTTGAGAGCAAAAACGGGAGGCGGCAACGCGAGCAACGCTGTGAGATTGGCGCACATCATCGCCCATGCGAATTGACAGGAAGATGATGAACATTAAGGTGAGAGAAAAGGCCGAAGCCCGGAGGAGGGCTTGTTCGGCAGGGTTGCATGCGGGAGTGTTTCGATGTTTGAAGAGTTGAGACGGTACCGGAAAGTATGCAGCATTCAATTGTGAAGCTGAGTAGATACGGGGGGCACCATGGCATTAGCTGAGAAGTTGCGGCAGGTCAGCGACAGTTCCAAAGAAAGAATACCCAAAGAAGCACGGAAAAAAATGAAGCAGGCGACCGAAGAGCTCAAAGACTCCGGCGCCGCCGACAAGGCTCTGGAAAAAGGGGATCCGCTGCCCCCTTTCGTTCTGCCCAATATGGAGGGTCAGGCGGTCTCTTCCATGGAACTGCTGCAGAAACACAATCTGGTTGTAAGTTTTTATCGGGGAGTCTGGTGACCCTATTGCAATGCGGAGCTGGATGCTCTGCAGGAGGTTGCCGGGAAGATAGAGAGCCAGGGGGCACGTCTGGTGGCCATTTGTCCACAGCGCCTGGAATTCTTGAAGGAAATGCGCAAAAAACATGGCCTCACTTTCGATATACTGCGCGATGAGGGCAATCAGTATGCCGATAAGTTGGGCCTGCGATTCGTCCTGCCCGACTACCTGCAGGAGGTCTATCTCGAACTCGGTATCGACCTGCCGCGCGTCAACGGCGAATCAT
>CAKZOA010000411.1 GCA_937132035.1 uncultured Desulfobulbaceae bacterium
GCCTGCACAGCTACGGCTCGGGCTGATCACGAGACCTGGGGGTTACGGTTCCACTATAAGGTGACGTGATGCGGCAACCAGACTCAGGACCGGCAGTCTCCAGACGATCAGACTGCCATGGAAAATACCAATCCGGATTTGTGTTTTTGCCATATATGGTGTACGTTGGATGGTACGTATCGGAGAAGGAATCCAAAAGGCTATAGAAGTTATATAGCATCCCAAAACTTTCAAAAAGCGAGGTAAATTATGGTGAAAAAAGCATTAGCATGTGGTTTGTCCGTACTCTTCTTGGCATTTGCTTCTACCGGAATTTCCATGTCGGCCTCAGAGGCAGTGCCGGATGAATTAACACTCACCAGCAGCGACAGTGACAAGAAGCCACCGGCCTTTTTTCCGCATAAGATGCATCAGGAAGCCTTTGACTGCGGCGAGTGCCATCACGGCATGTCCGAGGACGGCAAGCAGGTTGCCTACGCCGAGGGAATGGAAATCAAGAAGTGTGAAGAATGCCACAACAGTGAGGTTCTTGGCGACCGCAAGAGCGGCAAATACGACATGGGTGATTTCAAGGGTGCCGGACACGGCAACTGCCTCGAATGCCACCGGAAGGTGGCCAAAGACGATTCCAGTAAAAAGAAACTGAGAAGCTGCGGCACCTGTCATGTAAAATAAGCGCAAGCACGAAAGCCTGCCGGTTGCCCGGCAGGCTTTTTTTTTAACACGCTCCAGAAACCTGCAGTCCTGTCATCCTTCCTGCATCTTGGAAATATCACCAACCTGCAGTACCAGTTCACCGAGCGCGGTGAGCAGATTAAGCCTGTTGTGGCGTATCTTCTCATCATCGGCCATCACCATCACCTCATCGAAAAAGCGGTCGACCGGTTCTTTCATTTTCAACAGATGCTCCAGAGCGGTATGGTACTCTCGGTTCTCCACCAGCGGGATCATGGCAGTGCGCACTTCTCCGACGAGCGTGAAGAGCTCTTTTTCGGCATTCTCGACAAGCAAGTCGGCATCGACATCGATGGTATTATTGTCTTTAAGTATATTGCGGATACGCTTGTAGGAGGATGCCAGCACGGCGAAGGAAGGGTTGGTTTTGAGGCTGGAAAGTGCGGTGATCCGCAGGGTGCAATCGTTGACGTCGTCAAAACCGACGGCCACTGCTGCGGCCACAGCTCCTGCATCATCGCCTTTGGCAATGCGATCGTTACGGTAGCGTGCCTCGACAAAACTTAGAACAGCGTCGACGGTGGCGGAGCTGCCATCTACTTTGTTACCGTAAAGTGTCAAGGATTTGTGGAGTATTTCCCGCAGCGACAGAGTGTATCCTCTTCCGGCGATTATGTGCAGTATGGCCAATGATATCCTGCGCAATCCGAAGGGATCGGCAGTACCGGAAGGCACCTGGCCTATGCCGAAACACCCGGTGAGGGTATCGAGCCGGTCCGCCAGACCGACCAGTGCACCTTCAGTGTGAGCGGGCAGCTCCCCTCCCGAGCGTCTGGGCATATAGTGTTCACGCAGGGCCGCGGCTACTTCTCTCTTCTCACCGGAACGGCGGGCATAGGCCTCCCCCCTGACGCCCTGGAGGGAAGGAAACTCGCCAACCATGTCCGTCAGCAGGTCCGCCTTGCAGAGCATCGCCGCCCTGCAGGCACTTTCGACATGGTCTGGTGCGAGCTTTTCTGCCAGCATCCTGGCAAGTTTGATCATTCTCTCGCTCTTTTCCAGCATAGTGCCTAACTTCAACTGAAAAACGATACCCTTAAGTTCCGGTACAAATTCCTCCAGCTTGCGTTCACGGTCGCTGTTGTAAAAAAAGAGCGCATCTTCCAGGCGCGCCCGCAACACCCGCTGATGTCCTTTGCGGGTCAGGGATTGATCCTCGGTAATGGTATTGTTGACGGCGACAAAGCCGGGTAACAAAGTTCCATTCTTATCGACAACCGGAAAATATTTCTGGTGTTCCCGCATCGAGGTGATCAATACCTCGTCGGGGAGAGTGAGAAATTTTACATCGAACTCTCCGCAGATACCGCAGGGAATCTCAACCAGGTTGGTGACCGTGTCGAGCAGTTCCTGATCGATAAAAACCTCGCCTTCGGCAAGGGACGGCGAATTCGCGACGGCCTTTTTGATGCTTTGCAGCACCATCTCTTTGCGTCTGCCAGCGTCGACGATAACATTGACCTCTTCAAGCTGCTGCTTGTAGGTTGAAACATTCTCGAGGGCAATCTCGTAATTATTGAGAAAGCGATGTCCCCTGCTGCTGTTGGATGTGGTGATACCCTCATGGCTGAAATCCACCAGCACATTACCGTATATGGCTACCAGCCATTGAATCGGCCTGGCGAAAGAGTGTGTGTTGCTGCCCCAGCGCATGGATTTTGGAAAACTTAAATCGAGAAGGAGTTTCTGCAGCATACCCGGCAGCAAATCGAGGGTTTCTCTTCCCTCAGTCTCCCGGCTAAGCATGAGATACTCCCCTTTAGGCGTCGACACCACCTTCAAGTCTTTCGCTGCAGCGCCTTTCGATCTGGCAAAGCCAAGGGCAGCCTTGCTTGGCTCGCCATTTTCATCTAGACCGGCCTTCACCGAGGGTCCCATGATATCTTCTTTGATGTCATCCTGTTTTTCGGCAAGATCATGGACAATAAGAGTAATCCTGCGGGGCGTCGCCAGGGTGAGGACCTGCCCGTGAGCGATTTTCATATCATCCGCTTTGGCAGTAAATTTTTCCCTCATCTGCGCAAGAGCAGGTTCGATGTACCCTGCCGGCAGTTCTTCCGTGCCGATTTCAAAAAGTAAATGGCTCATAGTTATTTTAGGTAGGTATCATTTTCCGGATGAAGGTGTTCCGATGTGACTGGTGTCGGATTCGAGCAGGGCAAAGGTGGAATATCCCTCACTGAGATTTTCAACCAGCACAGAGTACCACTTTATTTCTTTTTGTGTCGAGAGGTTTTCGGAGATTTTTTGTGAGAGGGTTTCCAACGAATACACCTGGTCGACGTCATCCTCTTTCTTTTTGTGTGTTGTATAGATGGCACGCTCAACGAGGTGAATGATGTCCTCGATCCAGATGAAGCTTTTGAAGCGAACGGTGACCACCGAATTTCCCCAGTGACCACGAGAATAGGGCATACCCTGAAAATTCTGTTTTTTCAGGGGACGAAAAATGGGAAACTTGAGACGAAACTCAAGCTCACTGTCGTTGCCAAGAGAACCATGCATCTGGCAGTCATAACGGCCTGTTTTCAGAACGTCCCTCGAATGCGGGCGCCGCAGGAAATAGGGAAAGCAGATTTCTATATGAGAAGCCTCGGCATCGAGCCGCTCCTTCATTTCCTCAAGAATCTTTTGAAAGCTGCGAAGATCTATCTCACCATGAAACTGGTTGAGTATCTCGATAAACCTGCTCATGTGCGTGCCCTTGAATTTATGGGGCAGGTTCACGTACATGTTGAGGGAGGCGATGGTGTGTTGATGGTTATTTTGCTTGTCCAGAACGGTTATTGGATAGGAGATGGTCTTGACGCCCACCTTTTTGATATTGACCCTTCTGTGGTCTAACTGGCTCTGGATATCTTTCATAGCCCCGTGAAGAATAGTGAAACGCAGAGAAACGATGAAATGCTTATGCACATATAACGAGCAGTCACTGCTCTTTCAACAGTCGATCGACGGCATCTTTCAACTGCTGCAGATCGGCGGATTTGACGATGTACTCGTCCGAGGCCCAGGCGCCAAGATCCTGCTTGAATTCAGGAAAGGCGCTGCTCAGAATCACAGGTACCGAAGAATCAAGGGTTTTCATACGCCTGAGGACCTCGATGCCGTTGAGCCCGGGCATCTGTATGTCGAGTATTACCAGATCCGGTTTTTGGGTTTCGAAAATGGCCAGAGCATCTATACCATTGGAGACTGAGGTGACATGATATCCGGCTTCCTTGAACTCTTCCTCATAGACAAAGCGGATATTCTCTTCATCGTCGACCAGCAATATCTTCTTCATACTTCCTCTCCTTGAATTAGAGAGATTCGCGTAAAAACAGAGCAGCCTCTTCAGGAGGCATCGGATTTATATAGAAGCCCGAACCCCACTCGAAGCCGGCAATCGACGTGAGCTTCGGTACTATTTCAAAGTGCCAGTGGAAATGTTCCATATAATCGAGCCGCAACGGCTGCGTATGCAGAACAAAATTGTAGGGCACATTGGGAATGCAGCTATCGAGTCGCCGAAGGCTTTCCCCAAAGAGCTTGGCAAGCGAGTACATCGACGCATCGTCGTCTCTTCTGAAAGATGAGGAGTGTTTTTTTGGTAATATCCACATTTCAAAAGGCGTTCTCGGAGCAAAGGGCGTTATGGTTATAAAATCATCATTTTGACAGACGACACGCTCTTTCTGCTTAATCTCCTGCCTGATGATATCGCAGAATATGCAGCGCTCCTTATAATTAAAATAGGACAGGGAACCCTCAAGTTCAGAGACGATCATCCTTGGCAGAATAGGCAGCGCCACCAACTGCGAATGGGAATGTTCAAGTGACGCTCCCGCCGCCCTGCCGTGATTTTTAAAGATCATCACATACTGAAAGCGTTTGTCCATCAACAGATCGTTCAGCCTGCTTTTAAAGGCCATGAAGACCAGTGCCATATCCTCGGATTTGAGATAGGCGAAATCTTCATCGTGATTGGGGCTCTCAACAATTACCTCATGAGCGCCTATACCATTCATTTTATCATAAAGGCCGACGCCCTCCTTGTCGAGGTCTCCTTCGATAACAAGGGCCGGATATTTATTGGGAACGACTCGAACCTGCCATCCGGGAGTATCCATACCGCTCATTTTGTTATCGCGGAAGGCAAAGACCTCGGGAGGCGTTGTGCTTTCGTTGCCGGGGCAGAGAGGACAGAAGCCACCGGTCACCTCAGCCTTTTCCACCAGAAAATCCGTGGGCCTCTTGCTGCGTTCTCTGGAAATGATGATCCAGCGACCCAGGACGGGATCTTTCCGTAACTCGGGCATTATTAACTTCCCTGAGACCGTTCTTTGGTTTCCTGAGCGGTCTTGCAGTCAATGCACAGCGTCGTCACCGGCCTGGCTTCAAGTCTTTTGAGACCGATTTCATCGCCACAATCCTCACAGATGCCGTATTCCCCGTCTTCTACTCGTTGCAGCGCTTCTTCTATTTTGGAGAGCAGCTTTCTCTCGCGGTCCCTGATACGAAGCTCAAAGCTTCTGCCGGACTCTATGGTAGCCCTGTCATTGGGATCAGGAACGTTCTGGTTCTGATCCGTCATTTCAGAGAGGGTCTTGCCCGCTTCGCTGAGGATATCTTCACGTTTCTGCTGGAGTTGCTCTTTAAATGCTTCTAATGTTACCTTATCCATTCGGATGCTCCTAAATGAACTCTACATTGAAATGAGTTGTGCGAACTCACTCACCGCGGTCAAAATCTCCGCTTTTGCCGCCGCTTTTCCGCAACAGTTTTATATCACCCATGACCATCGACTTGTCAACTGCTTTGCACATATCATATATCGTCAGCGCCGCGACGGAAACTGCGGTCAGCGCCTCCATTTCAACGCCAGTTTTGCCGGTAATGCCGACAACTGCACGTATTTCAATGGTACTTTCCTCGTCATGGAGGATAAACTCTATAGTCGAGGTGGTGATCTGCAGGGGATGAGTCAGCGGTATCAGACTGTCTACCTTTTTTGAGGCCATGATGCCGGCGATCCTGGCCACTCCGAGAACATCGCCCTTTTTCATGGACCCGCTCTTGACCAGCGCGTAGGCAGAAGGGCTCATCCTCACTCTCCCGGATGCCTCGGCAATCCTTTCGGAATTGCGCTTGGCGCCGACATCGACCATTACCGCATTGCCCTGTTCATCAAAATGTGTGAAGGAATCCTGCTTCTGTGCCATCATCCACTCCGGTTGCACTCGTTATTTACCCAGAACCTCGCTGAACAGCCGCGAGAAAAAGCCTTCGTGTTCGTTATTCTGACCATGTTTGTCGCAGAGCTTATCAAAATCCTTGAGAACCTCTTTTTGTTCCTTGCAGAGATTGGTGGGGGTCATCACCTGCAGTTCGACCACCATATTGCCCTTGCCCCGGCCACGCAGGCTGGGAACACCTTCCCTCTCAAGGGTAAAAATATCGCCTGACTGCGAGCCCTCGGGAATGGTGATATTTTTCTTGCCGTGGATGGTCGGGACTTCCACATCCGCTCCCAGAGCGGCACTTACCATCGGAACCGGCAGCTTGCAGAACACGACATTGCCGTCCCGTTTGAAAAACTCATGCTCTTCGACGTAGATGACGATATACAGATCGCCTGCCGGACCGCCTCGCCTGCCGCCCTCTCCTTCTGCGGTCAGGCGCATCTTGGCCCCGGTGTCGACACCGGCGGGTATCTTGAGGGAAACCGTCTTGCTCTTGTCTACCAGCCCCAGACCATCACAGTCACCACAGGGTTCAGTGACGATCTGACCTTCACCGTGGCAACGGGGGCAGGTTGAACTGACCTGAAAAAATCCCTGCGAGCGGATAACCTGGCCGCGTCCGCCGCAACTCGGGCATTCCTCCCGTGAGTAACCGGGTCTGCTGCCGGTTCCCTCGCAGGTCCAGCAGGTATCCTTTTTGGTGATCTTGATCTCTTTTTCTACACCATGGACCGCCTCCATAAAGGAAATTGCCAGATCGTAGCGCAGATCGTTACCGGGAATCGGACCGTTTTTTCTGGCCTGCCCCCGGCCACCGCCGAAACCAAAAATATCACCAAAAATATCACCGAAACTGGAAAAAATATCATCAAAATTTCCGGGTCCGCTGTAGCCACTGCTTTTCAGTCCGTCGTGGCCGTAGGTATCGTATATCTGGCGCTTCTTCGGGTCACTGAGAACCTCGTAGGCCTCGGTACATTCCTTGAAAACGTTTTCCGCGTCTGTATCGCCCGGATTACGGTCTGGATGATATTTCATCGCCAGCTTGCGATAAGCCTTTTTTACTTCACCGTTCTGTGCGCTTCTGCTTATCTGCAGTACTTCGTAGTAATCTCTTGGCATGTCCACTCAACCTCTGTTTACACCACTTGGGAATCGACTTTTGCTACAACGTCATTGCTCTGCGTGTCCGGCTCCTCCAGGGCGCCGGGCAGATCATTGATGTTCTCCATGGTCACCTTGCCGGCGGCTATCTCTCGCAAGGTCATGACTATTTCCTTGTTTTTGCCGTTAACCAGAAAAGGCTCACCCTGTCTGTGCTGCCGAATTCTCTTCACCGCGAGATGGATAAGATTAAAACGATTGTCGTCACCTACTTCTTCAAGACAATCTTCAACAGTAATTCTAGCCATTATTTCACCTATATTCTCAATGTTAAAATGATTTTTCGATCATTCCGGTTTTACTGCATATCACTTTCCCCAGGGGAAAGTACATCGTGTTTTTCAAATGGATTTTTCACCAGCAGTGTCTCCGCCCGGTCCGGACCTACAGAGACGATGGCAGCCTCCACACCGGTAATATCCTCTATCCTGCGGACATAATCTTTTGCCTGTACGGGCAGTTCATCAAAGCTGCGAACATCGGTAATCTCCTCCTGCCAGCCTTCTCTTTCCTCATACACCGGCTCGACCTCCCGGGCCAGCCTGATGCTGGCGGGCATTGCCTCATAGGTATTACCCTCATGCTGGTATTTTCGAGCAATTTTGAGGCTCTTCTGACCGGAGAGCACGTCGAGTTTGGTTATTGCCAGGCCGGTGATGCCATTGAGGCGGACAGCATCGTTGGCGACTACGCCGTCGAGCCAGCCGCAGCGTCTTTTTCTGCCGGTAGTCGCCCCGAATTCTCCACCTTTTTTCTGCAGCTGCTCACCGGTTTCATCGAAGAGTTCCGTAGGAAAAGGCCCCTCGCCGACACGGGTGGTATAGGCCTTGAGAATGCCAATGACGCTGTCGATATGCACCGGACCAACGCCGGAACCGTTGCAGGCATTGCCGGCGATAGTATTCGACGATGTGACGAAGGGATAGGTACCGTGATCGATGTCGAGCTGAGTGCCCTGCGCTCCTTCATAAAGTATGTTGGCTGCGTTTTTCCTGGCCCTGTCCAGCTCTAAAGAGACATTGGCGACAAAGGGAAGCAGTTTCTCGGCATGTTCTTGAAATGTGTCGTAAATCTGCTCTATGTCAAGGGTCTCAACGCCATATTTCCGGCTCAGCAGGAAGTTCTTTTCCTCAAGACCGGCTTCGAGCTTATCGCGAAAAAGCCCCATATCGCCCAGGTCGCCAATGGTGATGCCGCACCTGCCGACCTTATCGACATAGCAGGGACCAATACCTCTGCCGGTGGTGCCTATTTTTTTGCCGGCCGTCAAGGCAGCCTCGCTTACCTGGTCGAGCGTCGAGTGGTAGGGCATGATCAGGTGGGCTCTTTCGCTTATCAGTAATCGCTCGGGAGTAACCGGCAGCCCCTTCAGTTGCAGTCCTTCAATTTCGCCAAGAAGAACCGCGGGGTCGATAATAACGCCGTTGCCGATAACGCATTTTTTCTTCTCATAGAGGATTCCGGAAGGGATAATGTGGAATATGAACTTTTTGCCATCAACCACCAAGGTATGGCCGGCGTTGTTTCCACCCTGAAAACGGACAACATAGTCCGCGTAACGGGTAAGCATATCAACAATTTTTCCTTTTCCTTCATCACCCCACTGGGTGCCGACAATTACAACACTGGACATGTCCTCTCCTGAGAAATTGTATTGGTTTTCATGTTTCACCATCGTCCAGACCGTGCTACCACATTCTACAGCATAATCACGATGGACAAACGAATGATTATATCCAATACTTGCCACAAAGTCAATCAATGAGATTGTTCGTTCAAGAACCAGAGAAAATCCCGGATGGCGGATCACTTTTCCGCTAAAGGTCCCGACAACCGGCAGCGGTGGTCCCACATTCATTGACAGTCTTTGGTAAATACCGTATTTTGAAGCATCACGGTCTCCAGGAGACCGATCCGTTCGCAATCGTCCGAGCATGTGCCACACCATCCGGACGTTTCATCCATTGGCAGAGGTAACGTACATGTTTGGCATCGGCTTCCCAGAACTTCTCCTTATCCTCGCCCTGGCCCTCATCGTTGTCGGTCCGGACAAACTGCCCGAGCTCGCCCGTTCCATAGCCAAAACGCTGGTGGATTTGAAAAAGACCGCCGAAGGCCTCAAGGACAGCATGAATGTCGACGACAATCCTCTCAACGACATCAAGCCCACCCTGGAGGATGCCGCCAAAAACTTCAAGGAATCTATAATCGACAGCGAGACCGCCTCCTGGAAGGTACCCGACGATCTCAAAGAATTGAGCAGGGCCAACAAGGTCACCGAAGACTACTCAATCACCACCCGTGGCGAATCTTCCCCACCCGAAAATGTGCCGGAAAACAGTAACGACACAGAAACACACGAGCCTCGGAACAGTTCCGAGGCTCGTGAACCAGAGCTCGGAGACAGTGGCACAGCATCGGGGGAAAGCTCTGACGGGGACAAAAAGAAATGATTGAGCGGGCTATTCATGTCTTCAGGCCTCATCATCTGGAACTTCGTCGAAGGGTAGTCAGGATATTTCTGGCCGTCATCGCCTGCTCCTGCGTCGCCTATATCTTCTCCGAGACCATCGCCGCATTTTTAATCATCCCTCTCTACGAGGCGACGCCATTGATGAAGAAGCTGGTCTACACCAATCTCCCCGAGGCTTTCATCGCCTATATCAAACTCTCACTGCTGGTCGGTGTGGCAGCGAGCTTTCCAGTCATTCTCTACCAGAGCTGGTCCTTTGTCGCCCCCGGCCTGAAAAAAAACGAGAAGCACCTGGCGATAACCGTCGTTTTCTGGGGAACATTGCTCTTTCTCCTCGGGACGTTTTTTGCGCTCTTCGGCATTCTGCCCCGGATGCTCGTCTATTTCATGAGCTATGCCAGCGAGAGCCTCGAACCACTGCCTAAGTTCGGTAAATACCTGACCTTCGTCATCCGCACCGTCCTGGCCTTCGGCCTCGCCTTTCAGATACCCTTTCTCATGGTGATGACGGGCAGAGCCCGACTGGTCACGCCACATTATTTTCGCACCAAACGCATCTACTTCTACGGTGCCATTGTCGTCCTCGCCTTCCTTTTGAGCGCCGGCGATCTCATGGCGACGGTGCTTCTGGCTATCCCGCTGATGCTCCTCTATGAGAGCGGCATCGTCCTGATGCGGCTTTTCACCGGTAAATCGACGATCCCCCCAACCGACGATCAGTAGATTTCCTTCTTCAATAGACAGCAGGATATCCGGGCAACCGGCCTGCCGCTGTCGTCATATTCGATGGTATCCGGCTGCAGCAGGCGGTTCATGACGCATCCTTCTTCTATCTTCAGAGGAAAAAGCATTTTCTCCGTCAGCCCTTTCCGCGGTATCAGTTCGCCATCTTCTATGGTATAGGTATGGAGAGCATAATCTTCGCACAGCGGGCACTGATAGACCCTGCCATTGGGAAAAATAAAATAGTTTTCGGCTACTTCTCCTGCGCATTCAAATGGTTCACCCTTGTCGAGAAAAACCTTGGGATAGGTCACATGCAGACCTGCCCGTGCTCCCATTTCCGCTACCTCGGGCACAACTTCCAGCCACTTGTCCCTGCTCACCTGCGGGGTTTCCTGCCTCTCATCACCGGATTTCTGTGCCGACACCGCCGACTCGCCCCGCAGCCCTATGACCTGAATAAAGAATCTCTTGACGCCGATTTCGGTCAAGAGGGGCACCATGCGGTGCAGGTGATCGATATTGGCTTTGCTGACCGTATAGATCACACTCACCTGGAATCCAGCGGCAACGGCTTTTTTCATGTTACCAAGGCAGACATCGAATACCCCCTTGCCGCGGATGGGGTCGTTGACAGATGCATCCGGACCGTCGAGGCTGAAGCTGAGATAGTCCAGTTCCTCCGGTGATATTCGTTCGAGAAAATCATGGAAAAGATACCCGTTGGAATCGACGGTTACCGCATAATTGAGCTTCTTGGCGGCGGTGATGCATTGGGACAGTTCCGGGTGCAGGGTCGGCTCCCCCCCTAGAAAAACGAGATTGCTTTTACGGGCCGGGTCGGCAAAAAGACGAAGCCAGCTCTCTATGGTCTGACGACTGAGCGTTTGCTCACCATGCTGGCTGGCATTGATATAGCAATGTCGGCAGCTGAGATTGCAGGCCGTAAGAATGTGAAAAAAAATATTGCGCTCGCCGGCTTTGAAGCCGACGGTCCGGGATGTTGGATTGCTCATGGAAATCGTTTGTGTAGATACGCTAGTGGATGATTATTGCCTCAGAGTGTACTCCGCCAGCAGGGAGTTGCGCCAGTAGCCGTATGTATCCTCCTGAAAAAAGCGTTTGAACAGCGCCAGGCTCTCACGACGCAGCACATCGGCGACAATGACCATCTTTTTGGAGGAATAGAGCGGCTTCAAACCGGCAAGCGGCAGTGATGTTCCTCCCCCCATGGCGTCCTCATATGCATACACTATGGTGTGCACATTATTGAGAATCAAGGTGGAAAAACACATAAGGCAGGGTTCCATGGTCGAATATATGGCAAGATCCCCCCAGTCTCTCTGGGGATATTCGGCATAGAGCTTGCGAAGGGCCACTATCTCGGCATGATCCAATTCGTTTCCGGAGCTGCTGTTGATTCTTCTTCCCCTGCTGAGAAGACCTGTTTCATCGGTAATAACGCAGCCCACGGGAAAATCGCCTGCCCGAAGCGCCTGTTCGGCCTCGGCCAGCGCCATCTTCATATACTCTTCATGCATTGCCATAAGCGTATTTTCGCGTATTTCCCCACGTCTGTGTTTTTCCGAAGAGCAGGCCCGGGCTCCAGAACACTTCGCCCTGGCAAGACACCGCCGTGCCGCATGACGAGATGTATCCTGTCAGTCTTTTTGCAGACTACATTGTTCTTCCGTAATAGAGCGTTTTCCCGTTGATCGTAACCGAAGTATGGTCCTGAACAAGATCCTGGCCAAGCTGGTGAAAGGGGAGGTAAACCAGCTCCGCCCTGGGCCCTGTGGTCTTGATACGAGGCAGAGAAGACATGAACTTCTTTTTGTTGACCGCCGCGCTTGTCAGCACCGTCTTCAACGACTGAACCGCCTCGGTCAGAGGCATGGTGACGGGGTAGAGGTTTTTGGGCATATCTGTGGATTTTCCGGGAATCCTGTATTGCGAAACAGTGATGTTTTTAGCAGTCTTGAGAAAATATTTTGGCCGTAACTTGAATGCCGGAATCCAGAAACTGTGCTCCATTTGTTCATGCTGCCCCCTGATAACCATGGGATGGTTAGTGAGACGCAGAAAATCGGCGAAGCTGCTCAACTTCACCCCTGTCAACTCCGCTGAAATCCGCCAGAACGGCAGGTAGGTATCGCCTCTGTCGGCAGCAACGAAGCCGGATTTCATCCGGCCGAATCGCCCTTTCTTCTCCAGCCACAGTGATTCGCAGTTGAAACACTGCATGACCAGGCTGTCACTGGCTGCCGTCATCAGTGCAGCACAATGCGGGCAGATGGTGGTGATATAACGCGGCAGCCATTGTTCCCTGGCAGCAGATGCTTTTTTCAGCAGGCCGTCGACATCGATGCCGGCGGCCAATGGCCGGTTCAAGACACCATCGAAGAGTCTGCCTTCCCTGCAGTAGGTCGGTAGATATATATAGCTGATGGTCTCGCCGATGTAGGCCCTGTGATAAAGCGGACTTTCGCTTTTTGCAGCAAAGGCAGTCGTGAGATTGGCAGCCTTGAAGAAAATTTCCTTTACCTGCTCTGTCAGCTTGAGAAAACGGCCGCGGCTGTCGGCGGCCACCAGCCGGATCTGCATGGCCTGGGGCCTGAGCCCCAGCGAGGCCGGCAGCGTGCTGCTGCTACATCCCAGCTGAGTAGTATCGACGATGCTATGGTGCAGACCATCGCCTGTGCAGGAGTAGATATGACCTTTAAATCGGAGGTAAGGAATGTGGAGTATGTCCGACTCATCCACCGTGTCCGGTATCATATGCGGCAGAGCAAAACGCAACGGCCCGGTTTTTACCATGTAGTTGCGGACGTCGCAGTACTGACACTCAACCACTCTGTCGGCCTCGGTTGCCTCGATAGGGGCTCCGCATGAGGCACAATCCTGAATATAGCTGAGTTCCATGGCTTCAGCTTACCTTGTCACCGCACTGGTTACAAAACATGGCTCCGGGCATATTTTCAGCCTTGCAGTTGGCACAAAACACCGGCTGAGGTTTTGAATCGACGGGTTCACCGCATTTGGAACAGAAGCTGGCATTCGGGGCAAGGTTCTTCTGGCATTTGCTGCAACGATTCGTAATCAGCTGCTGATGACCGCAGAAGGGACAAAACCTGGCATCACCGGGAATGGACTGGCTGCAATCGGGACAGGTTGATCCGGCTGCGGTTGCGGCCGGCGATCCCTGCCTGGGGGAGGAGGCGTTGGCAAACATG
>CAKZOA010000412.1 GCA_937132035.1 uncultured Desulfobulbaceae bacterium
GGTAAAACCGTCCCAGCGACGACGCACTTCAACTACTCCCTCTTTGGCGAATTTTTTGCCCACGGTCACTCGGTAGGGAATTCCCAGCAAATCTGCATCCTTGAACTTCGCTCCCGGTCGTTCATCCCGGTCATCAAGAAGCGTTTCGATGCCCATGGCAACGAGATCCTCGTAGATGCGCTCCGCCGCCGCGGTAAGACTCTCGTCGTCTGTGCCCAGGTTGAGGACAACGACCTTATAGGGGGCCAGCGGCAGAGGAAAAATGATACCATTGTCGTCGTGGTTCTGCTCAATGGCGGCGGCAACGACTCTGCTCACACCGATACCGTAGCATCCCATGACAAAAGGTTTCTCTTTACCTTCACTGTCCTGGAAAACCGCGCCCATGGCCACGGAGTAGTTCGTTCCCAGTTTGAAAATATGACCAACCTCTATCCCCTCGGTCAACTCCAGGTCTCCACCGCAGTTGGGGCAGGGATCGTCGCCGGTAACCTGACGCAGATCGGCCGTCGACTCAACCTCAAAATCCCTGCCGAGATTGAGGTTTTTCATGTGATAATTCTTCTCGTTGCCGCCGGCAATGAAATTGCGCATAGTGGCCACCTCCAGATCAGCGACCAGTGGTATCTTTGCGCCTACGGGACCGAGATAACCGCTTGGCACACCTGTGGTGTCGAAAATCTGCTTGTCGTCCGCCAGGACGACATCTGTCGCTCCCAGGTGATTCTTGAGTTTGACCTCTTCTATCGCCCTGTCGCCACGCAAAAGCACGCCCACCGCTCTACCGTCAGCCATGTACACCATTGTTTTTACTAATTCTTTCGGAGAAACACCGAGAAATTCACATACCGTATCCACCTTGCGCTTACCAGGCGTTTCGACCTTGGCCGCCTTGAGCATCTCCGCCGGGTTCTCTTCTTTGGCAGGTACGACTACGGCTTTTTCCATGTTGGCCGCATATTCGCACTCCCGGCAGGCAGCAATGGTATCCTCACCGGTCTCTGCCAGTACCATAAACTCATGGGAGAAGCTGCCGCCAATGGCACCTGAATCAGCCTCCACGGCTCTGAATCTCAATCCGCAGCGCTGGAATATGCGACTGTAAGCTTCGTACATCTTTCTGTAGGATATCTCTGCCATGGCATCGCTTTCGTCGAAGGAATAGGCATCCTTCATTATGAATTCGCGACCGCGCATCAAGCCAAACCGGGGACGCACCTCATCCCGGAACTTGGTCTGTATCTGGTAGAGATTGAGGGGCAGATGACGATAAGAATGGATATCGCGCCTGATGATATCGGTGATGACCTCTTCGTGGGTGGGACCGAGACAGGACTCTCGTTGATGCCGATCCTTGAGGCGCAGCAACTCCGGACCGTATTTTTCATATCTTCCCGACTCCTGCCAGAGATCGGCAGGCTGGACCATGGGCATCAACAGTTCCTGGGCACCGGCCCGATTCATTTCCTCGCGGACGATCTGCTCAACCTTGCGGATGGCGGCGAGTCCATAGGGCAGGTACGTATAGATCCCCGACGTCAATTTTCTCATAAACCCGGCTCTGAGCATCAGCCGGTGACTCACAACTTCAGCTTCAGCGGGGTTTTCCTTCAAGGTAGGCAGTAATGACTGTGAATATCGCATGATTATTTTTGTATGTTTTATAAGTATATTAAGGAAATGCGCCCTCGGGTTCCATATCTCATTCTGCTCTTTTCTCGCCTCTGAGTCAACAGCTTTTATATGCCACCCTGGCGTTCATTCTCCATTTTTTCAAGTTCACGGAGAAACACCTCCAGCAGCTCTTCCTCGGCCACTGTTTTATACAGTTTCCCCTTTTTGAAAATGATACCGACTCCCTTACCGCCGGCAACACCGATGTCGGCCTCCCTGGCCTCGCCAGGCCCATTGACAGCGCATCCCATCACCGCAACCTTCAGGGGCGTCTGCATGGTCTGGATATACTCTTCAACCCTTTGAGCCAGGGAAAACATATCAATTGGCGTTCTACCACAGGTGGGGCAGGAAATGAGCTCCGGTCCGCGCTGGCGAATGCGCAGGGAACGGAGAAGTTCAAACCCCGCCCGGACCTCCTCCACCGGAGGTCGTGTCAGCGATATTCTGAAAGTGTCACCAATGCCTTCAAGCAGAAGTACCCCCAGGGCAACGCTCGATTTGACACAGCCGGCGATCAGCCCTCCGGCCTCAGTCACTCCCACATGCAGGGGATAATCGGTTTTCGCGGAAAGCTGTCTGTAGGAACTGATAGTCGTCAGGGTATCCGATGATTTGATTGAAATCTTCAGATCATAGAAGCCCTGGCGCTCGAGCAGGGCAACATTACGCAATGCGCTTTCGATGAGGGCATGCGGTCGTTCGGGTCCGGGATAGCCATGGCGCGCCAGCAGATCCTTCTCGATCGATCCCGAATTGACGCCGACACGTATGGGCACCCCGTGCACTTTGGCGGCATCGACCACCCGACGCAGCTTTTGCTCGCCGCCAAGGTTACCCGGATTGATGCGAATCGACTGGGCACCGTGCTCCATGGCGGCAATCGCCAGGCGGGAATCGAAATGGATATCACCAATCAAGGGGATGGATATGCGCTCGCGGATGGATCTCAACGCTGCGGCAGCCTGCATGTCGAGTACGGCGACCCGGATCAATTCGCAGCCGGCCTCTTCAAGTTCCCTGATCTGGACCACCGTCGCTTCGACGTCGCGCGTATCAGTGTTCGTCATAGACTGGACACTGATTGGAGCATCACCGCCGATGACCACATCGCCAATGGTTATCTGCTTGGTATTTTGACGAACTATCACCGCGAAACACCGCTGTCTGTCCGTTGTTTTTTATCCGCCAGGCTCAGTTCGGCGTCCGAGGCACGGACATAATACGGAGTGGAGCCTGCCGACTCGAGAAAGTCGCCTTTTGCATACAAACGCCCGCAAAGCAGTCCGACGGCCGCGGCCGAAGGTCTGTGCAGGGTTGCAGGGGCAAAGGTGACCATATCCTTAAGTTCATCCCGGAAAAACCGTCCGTAGGTAGACACCCCGTCCCCGATCATGATTGTCGGTTCCTGTATCTCCTCTGTAAGCCGCTGTGGAGAAAGCGCCCGCAATTCTCCCTCCCTGACCACCCCTTTTCCTTCAACCCAGCGATAAAAAGCCATGTAAACCTGCTTTTTGCGGGCATCGATCACGGCACATATTCGTCTCCGGGTGACGCACATCGCCGCCAGCGCATCTAGAGTCGAAACTCCGAGCAGTCTTTTCTGTCCGGCGAAGGCAAATCCCTTGGCAGTGGCCATGCCAATACGCAGGCCGGTAAAGCTGCCAGGTCCCAGCCCCGCGCCAATGCCGGCAATCTGCTCCCAGTCAATCCGGGTTTCGCTGAAAAGCGTATCGACTGCTGTAACCAACCGACGCGAATGGGTAATGTTTGAACTCAACGACATTTCGGCCAGTACCTCACCATCGGCAAGAGTCCCCCTGGTCAGAGCGACGCTGCTGCACCGCGTCGATGTCTCAAGACTAAGAAGCAGAGGCTCGTTTGCGGTCATTACTGGAACCACCTCATGATATCGTTATAGAAAACAAAAACCATCAAGGTACCGAGCAGGGCCAGACCAATCTGCTGGGCGATGATCTGAGCTCGCTCGCTCATCGGTTTTTTACGGATGGCCTCCACCGACAGAAAGACCAGATGACCGCCGTCAAGAATAGGAATGGGCAAAAGATTGAGTATGCCGAGGTTGACACTGAGCAGGCCGATGAAGTAGGTCAGATTGATCCATCCCTCCCGCATCTGTTCGCCGGCCATTTTGGCGATGAGGATGGGACCGCCCAGTTCGCTGGCGGGAATGACCTGCTGGAGTATTTTTATAAAACCCATGCCGGTGAGGTAGATGAAAAGCCAGGTCTGCGACAGCGCGCCCCCAATAGCATCAAATACACCGACGGCTGAATATTCCAGCTCATTATCCTTGACGATGCCGATCATATAGCGCTCCTCAACCACCTCCCCGAACATGTTCTTGGCATCGTCCAAGGCCGGTTCCACCTCGACGCTGTGGAGCGTATCG
>CAKZOA010000413.1 GCA_937132035.1 uncultured Desulfobulbaceae bacterium
GGTGGACGATTGTGAACAGGAGATACACTCTGCTCGCAGCAGTGGCGACTGTGCTGCTGCTTTTCGGTTGCGCCAAGCCCGGAGTGCATAAGCAGGGGCAGGATCAGGCGCCGGTGAAGGCTCAGCAAGAGGCAGTGAAGAAGGATCCGCCGATCCAGGGGCAGGAACCCGTTCGTGAAATCACCCGAAAGGACTCAACCAAGCGCATCGGCCGGACTACCCAGCGGATGGATCCTGCTGCTGCTTCACTGCCGCCGATGATAAAGGCCCGGCGGCAGAAGCGAGTGTTTGAGTTTGTTGAAATAGCAGGCCGGCACTATGAAGTTCCCAGACCGTGGCGAGGCAACAAGATTATCGACCCACAACCGCAGGCATCGGTAATGGAACAGATTCCCCTTGAGTTTTCTTGGAATGGCTCGCAGCTGTATGTGCATCGCCTGGCTCATCGGGCCTTTGTTCGCATGGCCGAAGAGGCAAAAGAAGACGGTATCCGTTTGCTTGCCCATTCCGGTTTTCGCAGCAGAGCCTATCAGCAAAGAATTTTCACCAAGCTCATGGCTCAAGGCCGAACTTGGGACGATCTTGTCCGTTACGTTGCCCCGCCGGGCTACTCCAGTCACATGCTCGGTTTTTCCATTGACCTCTATCCAAGCAACTGGCGTTTTGCCTCCACCGATGCCTATCGCTGGCTTCGCAGGCATGCGGGAGATTATGGCTTCTACGAGACTTATCCCGAGTTCGGCCGCAGCGGTTATCCCTGGGAGGCCTGGCATTGGCAGTTCATGCCCGAGGTGAGAGAGGACGAAAAAGCTTTGCCCGAGCGGACGGCCACCGATGATAGATCGATTCGAAAAAAACAGTGAGCACGAAAGAGAAGGCCACCGCTATTATTTTGCCGGTTCAGCGTTTGGAGAGGTTCTGGTTTCTGAGAATGTAGATAAGCATGATAAAAAGGAGAAAATCCACGATTGAAGCCGCCATGTAAATGGAAAAATCAAGGCTGACGAAGAGGACAGGACTATCCTGCCGCAAACCTCCGAGCTTGAAGTGGGCGAGAAGCAGCAGGAGTTCCGACATCAGCGCCATCAAGAGGAGAGGGGCCGAGTTCAGAGCGTTGCCCAGAAAAAAACGGAGACCATAGAGTATGGATTCGATGATTTTGCCGGAGACGTAATATGCCGGCACAACATAGATGAAAAGCAGGCTGAACACCAGTATGGTCAGCATGACGGTGGCAGTGCCGGCCGTCGCCTGGGTTGAGGATATCAGCAGGGTGGTGGTCAGAATGATGGGAATGTACATGCAGAAGAGCAGCAGTAGATACCCTGGGACATAGGTCTTGAAGATAGTGGCGAGCGGATTGTTCTTCTCTTCGATTATCTCGTAATAGATACCATAAATCAAAGGACTTATGAAAATTGCAGATACAATGGTGAGGCTGCCGACGATGCCGGCGAGGCCATTGTCGGGAAAATAGACCGTGAGGCTGTTGAGCAGGCCGACGGCGGCGACAAAGAGAAGGATGAGGGGATTGGTACGGACTATATAGAGGGCGTAGAGAAAGTAGGTTTTGAGATCGAATGATTGCATGGGTATTTTTACGAAGAAACCGGTGAAGCCCGTCCAGGAGCTGATGAGACCGGCGTGCCGGCATTTGCTTGTTGTTGAGAAAATAATTTTTCGTTATTGAGCAGAGACCATAGTCTATTTGCCGAGGCTTTGTCACTACCCAAAAATGAAAAGAGCTGGCGTGGTCATGGCTGCCTCAACTGCAGAGGGCTGCTGCCCTGACCGGTGCACCGTCGGCATCGTCGAGTTTCAGGGGCAGACAGGAAAAGAGGAACCCTTCAGGCGGCAGCCTTTCGAGACTGCAGAGATTTTCGACGATGATCATTCTTTGCAGAAGTATTTTGTGGATCGGCAGACCGACTGATCCCTGTCGGTCGGCTGAAAGGCAGTCGAAGCCTACGCCCTTGAGATTGCAGTCTTGGAGAAAGCGCGCCGTCTCCTCGCTGAGAACGGGATAGCCGGAAAAGTAGCGCCGACTGCCCCAGTATCTGCTCCAGCCGGTGACGAACAGGAGAAAATCAACTTCTTGCCGGGCGACAATCCCGGCGACGGGAGCAAGCGCTTGTTCATCGATGAGCGGAGTGGTGACGGTCAGACAGCGTCCTGTGCCGATGAAGCGGTCGATGCTCATGGTGTCGAGGCCGGCGCCGTCGGAAAATACATGGGCCGGAGCGTCTATATGGGTGCCGACATGGGTGTGGAGGCATATACGCTTTTCGGCAAAACCGTCGGCGTCCACCACGCTTGTCTGCTGGATCCTGGGTGGCGGCGTCCCCGGATAGACAGGCATGCCGGTGGTGATGGTGTGGCTGAGATCGAAAAGCTGCATAGAGAATTCGAGAGTTGGTGGCATAGTGAAAAAAGCTCCTGCCGACCCATATTTCAGGTCATGATGGTCCATGTTGTCATAATGCCAGGAATGGAATGGAAAGAGAACCGTTTTTCAATAACGCCTTCGCAGCGGTGCCACTTTTATGGTGAAAAAACAGTTGCCGGTTGTGGGAGACATCTCTGTCACAAATTATTTCGGCATTTCTCTGACACCTGTCGAGAAACACTCCATAGTGTACTATAACCTGTGGCCTCGGACAGTGACGTTGATGACGGCGGCTACTCGCTTTGCAGTGTCCACGGCAAAATCCTCCTCAACGGGATACGGCAGGAGAAACTGTGTCCGGTCTGCGGTCATGACGTTTCCTTCTATATGCTGATACGGCTGTTACATGCTAGCTTTCAGAGAGTCTTTTCATCTTGAGGGCGGTGAGACGATACGCCAGGTGACATTTTTTTCTCATTGACGGTGTGGTTTCCAGTTTCACCCTTCGAGTGAGTCGATATGGCCTGCCATCCTTCATCGTTTCTGTGATTGACATACGCAAAGTAGAGCCGATTACAGGTCTCCTTGATTAGCAGACCATCTCAAGGCATGGAAAATTCGGACTAACCGGTTTTTCCTTTCTTGAAAAAAATCATTGTATTTGTTGTGCGTATCTTGAATAATGTGTTGGAAATATATGATTTGTAGCACTTTTACGTGAGCGCGAGGCGGAAACAGGCCGATATATGATGCATCCATGCAGCTTCGTGCCTTGTTGGGTCTCAATGCGGAGGTTTTGAAATGAAGATGATGTGTCCCGGTTGCGGGGTGAAGGGTTCTGCACAGAGTTCACTTATGGGCAAGAGGGTGAGATGCCCCAAATGCCAGTTTATATTTGCTGTGACCCCTGACGTCCTCCAGCCTATTGCCTTGGAAGAGACTGAACTCGAGCAGATCTACTCTTCTGCCTTGGTTGAAGATGCTGCATCAACGGAGGAAGAGGTCGATGATGTCTTCGGCAAGCTTCTCGGCGAGGAAGCCGTTGCCTCCGCTGGAGATGGTGATCGGGGGCTCAGCGAGGATGCTGAAGGTGACGAACCCGTCGCCGCCCTTTCTCCTGGGCTGGAGGAGGAACCGTTGCCGGAACAGCGCCGGGAGCTGGAGGCCGACGACGAGACCCTCACCGTCATTGAGGATTCTGTCGATACTGCCCAATCTTTGGAGACGCCGGCTGGCGAAGACGAAAGACTGCTTGTCGCCGAGGATGAGGAACTGGCGGAGACAGCCGTAGCGGATGAGACCACTGAGTACAGGCAGGGAGCCGCCGACGAAGATGATGATGAGCGGGATATCCTCGATCTTGCCGATGAGCTCAGGGAAAGTGAGGATGATGTCTACCTCGAGCTTGACGGGGACAGCGAAGAAGAGGTAGTGGCGCTGGCAGATGCAGAGGATGGCGTCGCTGCCCAACAGCATGCCGCCGGAGAGGATGAGGACATTGTCGAGGTCGAGCTGGGGGAAGGTGACGAAGCGGTCATCGTGGAAAAATGTTTTGCCTGCAGTGAATATGTTGATCCCGACGACAAGTATGACCATGACGGCAACGTATACTGCTCGAAATGCGTTCCCACCGTACTGAAAAGAGCCATGGGCGACCAGGAGATCGCCGCCGCGGCCAAATCGGCTGCAGCTTCGGCGTCTGCAGGGGTGGAGGTTGAAGCCCAGCCGGGAAGATTTACTATGAGCACGCTGCTCAAGGATGCCTGGCATTACTCCAAGGGAGCCAAGGGGTCCATCTGGGGAGCAGTCATTTTCATGTACCTGATTCTGATAGGCATGGGAGTGGCATCGGCCTTCTATCTCGTCCCCTTGCTGCCGATCCAGGAAGATCCGCTGCAGGTTCCGCTGGTGGAAGG
>CAKZOA010000414.1 GCA_937132035.1 uncultured Desulfobulbaceae bacterium
GCGGCTGCCCAGCCGTTTACGCCGGTGGCGACCGGCACCAGTTTCGTCAGCGTCAATCCCGGCGGCGGCGGAGATAATGTCAGTCCTTCCGCCCCATAAGCAGATCGGTTCTTCGGTTTTTTGTATGTCGCTATAAGCTCAATACTCTCAAAGGTCAGCCTGCAACTGCTCGAGCAGGATGACCTTTTTTTGATGATTGCATAGTGTAGGAAGAGAGAAATACACGAGAGAAAGCGCTACGCACCACCTAACCCATATAATCCTAATCAAACGGTCAACACATCGAAGGTCCGTCGTACCGTTTCGGCTGGCCTGACCTCGCTCTTGAGAGAAGGAACATGCTTCGCCGCTTGCCGCCGGTACGCCATTAGGAGATAGAAGGTGCGCAGGAATTACCAGAGAAAGGGGGGAGTATGAATCGTCAAACGGTGCATTGCGTCGTGATAGGTGTATTTGCCAGCGTCTTTTTACTGGCTGCGGGCAGTAAGGCCATTGAAATCAATGATCTTGTGGTTGTGGCCGCAAATTCCGTATCACCCGAGGATCCGGTGGATATGCCCATGGGCCAGGGTGAGGAGCAGACTTCTCTTCTACCCGAGGAGAGTGAAGTTGCCACTGCCCGAAACATCTTCGGCCTGGAAGGCGGATATTTTCATCCCTACCTCAATGTCTATGAGGAATACAGCGACAACGTCTATAACTCCAATGTTGAAGAGGAAGACAGTTTTCAAACCACGGTTTCGCCCGGCATCTGGTTCGCCCTGCCGCGGAAAAAGGTCATACCCATCAGTCTGGCACCGCACAATACCTCCCCCGGCGGACTGCAAAATCAGCTGCAGGACAGGACCTCACCCGACAGATTCGTCTCCTATGCCCTGGTGGGCGCTGACTTCAAATACTACACCGAAGACTCTGACCTCAACGATACCGACTGGGTTGCAGAGGGACTGTTCCGCTACAATATGAGAGGCGGCCTCTCTCTGCAGGTCATCGACAGGTATACGGAGGCCGAGGACAAATTTGGCACCGAAACAACGACCCGAGAGTCCATCCGTCCGCGCTTCAATACCAACTTTTTTATGGCCACTGCCGACTGGACGATGACCGAAAAGCTGAGATTCCAGGTGGACTACACCAATTTCGACGTCAGCTACGAGGAGAACCTCGAAGATTATAAAGACAGAACAGACAATGGTGTGGCTGCCTACGGCTATTACAATTTCAGCGAGAAGACTTCCTTTTTTCTCCAGTACGAGTATATAGACGTCGAATATGACGAGGCTGTGGAAAACGACAGTGAGCAGGACTTCTACTACGGCGGCATCAAGTGGGATACCACCGAAAAACTCGCCTTGCTGTTCAAGGTCGGTTACCAAGAGAGGGAGTTCGATCTCGAGGAGAGAGGCGGTTACGACGGCCTGGCTCTTGATCTGCAGATCACCTACCGCTATTCAGAGAAGACCTCTATGAATCTCAGTCTTTATAGGACGAACGAGGAAACCGACAGTGTCGTCGCCACCGACAGAACGGTCTGGGGAGCCAGTCTTGGCTATAACCAGAAGTTCACCGAAAAGATAACCGGCAGCTTCGATTTTGCCTTTGAGGATGCCGATTATTCGCAGCTCATCGCCGAGGATCGGGATGAGCAGACCTATTTCATGCGGCCGGCCGTACAGTACCTTTTCAAGGAGTGGCTGCGGGCGGAACTTGCCTATGAGTATGAGACGGTGGACTCCACCCAGGACTTTTTCGAGTACACAACCAATAGGGTTATGCTGGGTGTTAACTTCGCTCTGTAGGATTTTTTTGTGTTATCCTCCCCTGGCTGAAACGTGAGCATTCGGCCGGGGGATTTTTTTGCCTTGGTGACGGCGATTGAGAGGTGGCTGGCGGTTGACGCAGGGGATGCCGGCCTTGGAGACTGCCGTTTGTCATTGCGGTACCGGATCAAGTCCGGCATAAACTGCGGCCGCAATCCAGGCTTTCTAAACCCTGGGCTCCGGACAGCCGAAAAGATCAGTAAGGTCAGCTGGCGGAAGTAGAGAAAACTCTCTTCTCCTGGATGACGCCGGGATCGAAATCTGGTATAGAAAAGGTTCAAAATGGCGTTTGTCGGACCAGAAATGGGGTAATGTCGCGTACAACGGCTGTATCATAGTGTTTTGCAAAAGATTAGCTGGCTTTCAGGGGATTATGAAGTTATCTTTCGTCGTTTTTCTTATTCTTGTCTTTGCAGGGAACTGTTTCGCCGCAGTGGAAGAATATCGCGTCGGTCCGGGTGACGTACTCAGCATCAACGTCTATGATAATGATGATCTGACCACCAAGGTAATGGTCAACAGCGACGGCACAATCATCATGCCGCTGCTGGGGCCTGTCGAGGTTGCCGGTCTGTCGATTCCCAATGTCACCGGCAAAATCACAACCCTACTGGCCGACGGCTATCTGGTCAATCCGCAGGTCAATGTCTTTGTCGAAGAGTACCGAAGCAAAAAGGTGGTGGTTCTCGGACAGGTGCGCAACCCAGGTCTCATCGAGTTGAGCGGGGCCATCACCTTCCTCGAGCTGATCTCCAAGGCGGGAGGGCTAACCAACGAGGCAGGCGATACCGCTACCATCAAGCGCAGCAGCAACGACGGCAGC
>CAKZOA010000415.1 GCA_937132035.1 uncultured Desulfobulbaceae bacterium
AAAAGAACAGGCTGCACGAGTGACGAGCCTGACCTTTCTCAGTAATCTACCTGAGTTTCATCGCTTTGTCCATTCTTCTCCGACGCCGGTCTTCAGTCGCATGGGCTGTATAATCGGCAGTCTGCAGAGAGTATCGCAGACGGTATACCTTTGTGTCATGTCGTAATAATTAATCTGTGAACCTCGTGGAATACGTGATGATGACAAGGGACCGGCTGGAGGGGCGATGAAAAAAGTGACACCGGCAATGTCGCCCTTGCCAAAAGCGGTAATTCTGTGTTATATACCATATCGAGTACGACAATGTGGCTGTTTTGGGCATATTGCCAAAAAAGGTAGTGCTTAGTATCCCGGAAAGAATTTCCAGCATCCCTTTGATGGGTGTGTATCCGGTCGAAACACCATTTTGGGAGTCCACGTTGCTCTTGGCGGTGTATCTTCGGGATGTCGCGTATATCCCTGCGGGAGAATTATTACGGTACCTGGAGTAACTTCTGAAAATTCCGTTTTCGGGTGGATACCGGTGGGCAGCATATTTTCGTTTTACAACCGGGCCGCGCAGGTCCGGTTGCAAGGCATTCATTTTTATTGTAGTGGGTAACAATGTCACCAAGACCTAAAAAAATACGACACTGCGAAGGTGATTTCTGCGGCATGGCCTTCAAGCCTACAGGTACGCCGTTGCACGAACTGCGGCAGATCGAGTTGCACCTCGATGAGCTCGAGGTACTGCGGCTCTGCGACCGGGAAAGCCTGACACAGGAAGAGGCCGGCCTGCGCATGGGGGTTTCCCGAGGTACCATCCAGCGCATCATCACCGTTGCCAGGAAAAAGGTGGCGGCGGCCCTTACCGAGGGGGCGGCTATCATCTTTGTTCGAGATGAAGAAGAGTAGAATGACCGACGGAGGGAACACGACGGCGGTGGGGCAGAAAGAGATAATACTCTCTCTGCCTTTTGTATTCTACTCACTGCCAAATTTGTAAGCCTGTGTATCTATATGGAAGTAATTTCAACGAGCAGCGCATCGGAAGAGATCTTTTTACGGGACGCCATGACCCATTCCTGAGGGCTCCACAGCAGCCGTTCAGGCTACCAGACACCCGAGAAAAGACCCATCCCGCCTCTTCCTGAGAAGCTCAAGCTGATGTGAACGATACGTGTATTCCCGGTAGTCATCACAGTTGACCAGGCACCACCGGGTGGTACGCTGATTACGTATGAAGCTCAGCTACCTGTGTATGCACCTCCACAATACCAGGATGAGATTGGCTGAAAATCAAGGGTAATCGGACCTTTTATACATTTTCGCGGGTCTTGTGAAAATCGATATCCGGCCATTTCTCCATGAAAAAGTTCAGCATCCACTCATTCTGGGCCAGATAGGTGAGAAATCCTTCGGAATCCCGGGCCAGGGAGGCCTGGTTTTTTGCTTCAAACTGAGCTAATTTTTTCTTGTCATCACAGCTCACCCAGCGGGCGGCCTGGTAATTCACCGGCTCATAGACGGCCTCTACCCCGTATTCGTTCTGCAGGCGGGCGACGGTTACTTCGAACTGCAGGACACCGACGGCGCCCATGACGTAGTCGGAGCCGACCAGTGGCCGAAAAACCTGAACGGCCCCTTCCTCGGCCAGCTGTACAAGCCCTTTCTGCAGTTGTTTCATTTTCAGTGGATTTTTCAATATGACCCGGCGAAAATGCTCGGGAGCGAAATTGGGAATGCCGGTAAATTTCAATTCTTCCTTGGGCGTAAAGGTATCCCCGATTTTAATGGTGCCATGGTTGTGGAGGCCGATGATATCTCCAGGCCATGCTTCTTCGACGTTGGCTCTGTCCTGGGCCATGAAAATGGTGGCGTTTGCCAGGGTGATGTCCTTGCCGATCCGATGGTGCCTGACCTTCATGCCGCGGGTGAATTTCCCGGAGCAGATGCGCAGGAAAGCGATTCTGTCGCGGTGGGCCGGATTCATGTTGGCCTGGATTTTGAACACGAAGCCGGAAAAGTTTTCCTCCTTTGGGTCGACGCTTCTGGACACAGCCCGGCGGGGGCTGGGTGAAGGGGACATCTCGACGAAGCCGTTGAGCAACTCCTGTACGCCGAAGTTATTGATGGCGCTGCCGAAGAATACCGGGGTCTGGCTGGCGCTGCGATAGTGCTGATATTCAAAGGGGTTGGCGGCACCTTCTAAGAGTTCGATGTCTTCGCGTAATTCATCGGCCTGGCGGTTGCCGACGATTTCATCGAGCTGCGGATCGTCGAGATTGTCGATGGTAATGCCATCCGCCGTCCGTGTTTCCTGACCGGGAGTGAATAGAGTGATTTGCTGCTTGAGAATATTATAGACGCCCTTGAAGGATTTGCCCATGCCGATGGGCCAGGAAAGCGGTGCGCATTCTATTTGCAGTTTATCCTCGATATCGGCCAGAATATCGAGCGGTTCCAATCCTTCACGGTCAAGTTTGTTGATGAAGGTGATAAGCGGTGTGTTGCGCATCCGGCAGACTTCCATGAGCTTTTCTGTCTGCGTTTCCACGCCCTTGGCGTTGTCTATGACCATTATGGCCGAATCCACGGCGGTCAGCACCCTGTAGGTATCTTCGGAAAAATCCTGATGGCCCGGGGTGTCGAGCAGGTTGACCTCAAATCCTTCGTAGGTGAATTTCATCACCGAGGTCGTCACCGAGATGCCCCTCTCCTGCTCCACCGCCATCCAGTCGCTGGTGGCTTTGCGTTCGTTTTTCCGGGATTTGACGGCACCGGCGAGATTGATGGCGCCACCGTACAGCAGCAGCTTTTCCGTTAAGGTTGTTTTGCCGGCGTCGGGGTGGCTGATGATTCCAAAGGTTCGCCGTTTGGCTATTTCCTGTTCAATGCGTCGACTCATATGGGGTGTTGCGTTCGGAGAACGCCCTGTTGAAAAAAATATGCTTTGATTTCCTGGTCTGAATTATTATAACTGCCAGCTGACTTCGGCATCGCCGGCTCCACCTGGCAGTCGGGCCAGTCGGAACCCGCAAAGTGGCCGGTATACCGGGATTCTGCCGATCCTCCACAGGAGGAACGACCTGCTTCTTCGGGGAATGGTCACCATAGGAACTTTTGCTGATAATGCAAACAGAAATCGACGAGAAAACCGAGAATCTTTCATGGATACTGCACGAAAAGTACTGGTTACAGGCGGCTGCGGCTTTATTGGCGCCAACTTTGTTCGCCATCTTCACCGCACCTGTCCCCGCTGGCGGGTCGTCAATCTCGATACGCTCACCTATGCAGGTAATCTCGATAATCTCCAGGGGATCGAAGAGGGAAACAGATACCGCTTTGTCAAAGGCGATATCTGCAACACCGCCTTGGTGGAGGAGATCTTTGTCGCTGAGCAGATCGACACGGTGGTACATTTCGCTGCCGAATCGCATGTAGACCGCTCCATCACCGGACCTGCCGAATTCATCCAGACGAACATCATCGGTACCTTCACCCTGCTCGAAGCGGCCCGTAGAAATTGGCAGGACCAGCACCGTGGAGGAACACATCCACTCTTTCTCCATGTCAGCACCGACGAGGTTTACGGATCCCTGGGCGAGACGGGGTATTTTCGGGAAACCACTGCCTATGACCCCAGGTCCCCCTATTCCGCCTCCAAGGCGTCCTCCGATCATCTGGTAAATGGTTATTTCCACACCTACGATCTGCCGGTGATGATTACCAACTGCTCAAACAACTACGGGCCCTACCAGTTTCCGGAAAAGCTGATACCGCTTATTATTCACAACTGTCTTCAGGGCAGGGCGCTGCCGGTCTACGGCGATGGCAAGAACATACGCGACTGGCTTCATGTGCAGGACCATTGCGAGGCCATCGCTGCCGTACTCGAAAAAGGTGCCATTGGCGCCTCCTACAACATCGGCGGCAACAATGAAAAAGAGAATCTTGAAGTCGTCGAACGGATATGCGATATTGTCGACGACAGAGTGGGGCCTCTATCGTCCGGCGAAAAGAGGCGCTCGCTCATTACCTTCGTCACCGATAGACTCGGGCATGACAGGCGCTATGCCATTGATGCAGGCAAGATCAAAGAACAGGTAGGCTGGCAGCCAAAAATCACCTTCGATGAGGGAATCCGTAAAACCGTCGACTGGTATCTTGAGCATCAGCAGTGGGTCAACACCATTATAGACGGTTCCTATCGCGGCTATTATGAGAAAATGTATGGTAACAGAGAAATATTACCTCCACAACGATAGCGGATGTGTTCGTTGTCGAACCGAAGGTGTTCGGTGACGACAGAGGCTTTTTTTACGAAAGCTATAACCAGTGCGACTGGCTGAGGCAAACAGGCCTGGATACCACTTTTGTGCAGAGCAACCATTCCATGTCGTTGCAGGGCGTGCTGCGGGGGCTTCACTATCAGATCGGAAGTCCGCAGGCCAAGCTTACACGGGGAGTTGTCGGGGAGGTTTTTGACGTGGCCGTGGATCTGAGAATAAGTTCCTCTCAGCTTCGGCAAGTGGGTCGGTGTGTGCCTGAGTGCCGAAAACAGAAAAATGCTGTGGATCCCGGTAAACAAACGCTCCAATCTCAAGCTGCGCAGCACGGAGGTGAGATATGCATACGCTTCTAGAAAACATGTCATTTCCCGAGGTCGAAGACTATCTAAAAGAGAAGGATACCGTACTGGTTCCGGTGGGATCGGTGGAACAGCACAGTGAATACGGCGTAATAGGCACCGATTTTATTGCCGCCGAAGGCGTCGCCAGAGAGGTCGGCCAGAAAATGGGCCTGATGGTGGCACCGACCATACATTATGGCGTTTCTCCCCATCATATGGATTTCGCCGGCAGCGTCACTCTGTCGCCGATTACATTCCTCCATCTCATCGTGGATATATGCTGCAGCTTTATCCGCCACGGCTTTTCCAGAATCTTTTTCATCAACGGGCACGGCGGTAACAAAAACGCTCTGGCCAGCGCCTTTCAGCAGGTCAAGATGGATGGAGGCCGTGGTCAGTTGGAGCTGTTTTCCTGGTATGACGGTCTCAAGGAAACGGAAATAGTCCGCGAACTCTTTCAGGATCAGGATGGCAGCCATGCCACGCCCTCTGAGATCTCCCTGACCATGCTGTTGCGGCCTGCCGTTTTTGCAGAAAGAGCCTTTGAAGATAAGCAGAACGAAACCCCTGACTATTACTGGCCCTTGACAGCAGAAGAAATGCGAGGCACATTTCCTGACGGCCGCATGGGGGCTTCTTCCTGGCTGGCCTCGGTGGAAAAGGGACGGCTGGTGATGACCGTGGCCGTGGAAACGCTGATTGAGAAGATAGAAAAAAGACAATCCATTCCAGTACTTTGAGAAACCTGTTGGGGGCCGGTCTGTGGAAAAAACCCTGAACCCGGCTCAATAGGCAAGAATGGCGAGAATGGAACTGCCGTGTTGGCGCTCTATAACCACCCAGTTATACCACATTTCCAGGCGCAGCTTTTCCCATGGCAGCGTAAAGTGATGCCAGGTCTGTTCGATGCCGGGCACCAGTTTCTTTATGGCTGACTCTATGTCGCCTATCTCATCTTTTTCGTAGGTGCTGCAGAGGTGGGCAAGTACATCCGCTAGCTGAACGATGATGGGAAATCCATGATTTTCAGGCGAGTCCAATGGGCTGTGATGAAAATTCAGGGCATTTGTCAACGATTCTGGGAAATTCCATTTCTGAAGAAGCCTGCCGCCCACCTCCGCATGGGTTATGGCGAACTGTTGTCGCTCCTCTTCGAGCTTCTTGCCGGTGGAAAGACCGGTAAGCCATTTTTCGGCGGTGTATTCCTCGGGAAAGGTTAACAGCATGGCAAGTTTGCCGATGTCATGAATGAGACCACCGATGAAAAATCGGCCCGGAGAGGAAATGGAGAAATGTTCGGCAATCACTTTTCCCGCCAAGGCGCAGGTGAAGGAGTGATCCCAGAAGTTGTTGATGATTTCGTCGTTGCGATCAAAGATACTGCCGAAGGAATTCATTACCGATCTGCTCAAGACGATATTCTGGATTTCGTCGAAACCGAGAACGGTGATCGCCGTTTCCAGAGAACTCACTTTTTTCGGTCGGCCGTAGAGAGCCGAATTGGCAATCTTGAGGATGGCAACGCACATTGACTGGTCCGGCAGTATGGCCTGGGTCAGATCTTTGGCCGAGCTGTCGGGATTATTGACCACGCTCATGACTTCCGCAACCGTCGACGGCAGCGACGGAAAGGATTCGATGTTTTTTTCTATGCGTGCATAGTGTGATTCTTTCATGTGCACAAGGAAGTCCGCGGCCTTTCAGCCTTAAATGAGAAACTGTATATGGTTGGTATACTATCATACTCCGCCAAACAAATCTTGAAAGATTTATGGCGGAGCCCGCATATTTGACGATTCGGAATATTCTTTCGTTCAAGAAGGTCTGCACTCTTCCCCGGCACCATCCTACTTAAGGGCTCTATAATAGGAATCCAGGGTATAGATTGCCGCCAGGGGGTTATGACCGGTGACCCTGTCCTTGACAGCCAGAACGGTACAGGGGGCCTTGGCGTACTGGAAGAACAGCGAGTCATGGCCGACGCAGAGGCCGATCAGTACGTTGAATTCGGTTCCCGCCTCATTGAGCAGTTCTGCCTGGAGGATGGGGTTGCACATCGATTCAAATTCACCCGCGGCAATCTTGTCGTGGTCGCCGATGCCAATCGCCTCCTTACCGACCCTGCCGACCTTGCAGATTACCGAGACCATCTCCAGGCGTCTGGAGGCGAAAAGCTTTTCAACCTGGGCTGCTTCCTTTCGCAACCCTATGCAAAAGGCCATGCCGATCTTGCTGTATCCCATCTTTTCTATGAAATCAAATATTTCTTCTATGCGCGGTTTGGCTGGGCGTACATTTTCATACCCACTTTCACGGTTGGCATAGCCATCCTTTTCCTGAAGAGATGCCTGGCGGGCGAAGGTGGAAACCGGTTCTCTGCCGTATTCATCCAAGGCCATTGTCTGTATCTTGGCGGCTTTCACCGTGGGGCAATTGTCTGGATATCTGCCGCTATCGGTTTTACATATTCGGTCCGTGGGTTTGAAGGGACAGGTGGCGCAGTTGTAGACTGTATCGCTCATGTGTGGTCCTCCTCCTGCTGCAGGGTATCGTGCTGTTCTGCTGTCGTGGTGATGAATTGCAGCAGTGCCAGCTGGTATTCGTCGTAGAGGTCGATGCTATTATGCTCTGCTTCCTCGATGCAGACCACCTTTTTTTTCATATGCATATGCATTACCAGTCTCTCCGTTGCCAGCGCGGGAACGATTCGATCCCGGCCTGCATAGAGAATAAGGGCCGGGGTGTTTACCCCTTTGAGATGCTGTGCCGTCCGAAATGTATGCCGCAGCACCAGTGATACAGGAAGAAGGGGATAGAGTTTTTTGGCCAGGGTTTCAAGAGAATCGAAAGGCGTGACCAGAATAATTGCCGAGATCTTTCTTTGGCCGGCCACATAGCTGGCAACTGCCGATCCAAGACTCCTTCCCATAAGAAACAGTACCGTGGGAGCATAACGTGCACTCACCTCGTCGAAGACGGCCAGGGCGTCTCCGTAGAATTCCTTTTCCCCGGGAGTACCCGTGCTGGTGCCATAACCTCTGTAATTGACCAGGAGAATGGCGGTGTCGACAAAGGAGGAAAACTGCTCTCTGCTGAGGTATATATCTTCAGAATTGCCTCCATAGTATATGATCATTCGCGAAGAAGCAAACTGTGCGTTGAGCAGCCAGCCGCGCAGGACAGCCCCGGTCCGTTCAAGCAAGAAGCCGGTGGTTCCCGCCGGGTGGAGAGGGTGCCTGGTGTGTACCGGGTAAAAGATCAATCTCTTTTGCAGGACAAAGATGCAGATCAGGATTGCGCCGTAGACGAGTATGGCCAGGAGCAGCAGTTGCAGGAAAACGTCCATGGCTTTTGTCCTTACGATGTAGAGGGGATTTGCAATGACGGGGAATCATGGTTGCCGCCGGTTACGGTTACATGACGGCAGCAGCTGTCGGAGATCCTGTGCAGAGAGGAATAGTAGAGGCCTTGAACGGTGTTGGCAGGAGTGGTGCTGTCGAAGACATCGCCTGCTATCAGCAGGCAGTCGATCATCTGCCGGCTGATTTCAGCGGCATGCCAGTCCAGGAAGGAGGAGAATTCGTCGTAGCACCTTCTGCCGTTAAGGGTTCGACCCAGGTGCCGGTCCGAGGTATGCAATATTTTCATGAGCCTGGCCAAAAAGGGAGTAATCAAGAACCCTGCGCGCTTGCATGGAGACGACGGCGAAGAAAACGCCCTGATCTTCGGGGTCAAAAAAGGTGTTTATCGCTCGATACTCTGGAGATAAGCCAGGATGTCGGCTGCATCCTCGTTGCTGATCTTTTCTTCACTGAACTCGGGCATAACAGCGGTTTCGGCATTTCTGAGACGATGTACGAACGATCTGTATCTCATGTCGATATTGGCGATATCGGGTCCGCCGCCATCGTAGCCTTGTTCTCCGTGGCAGGCGTGACAGTTATGCATTCTGTACCATCTTTTTCCTTCCGCGGCGTTGCCTTCGGGGGTGGAACAGCCGCTCAAGACAAGAGCGGCTGCCACGACAAGCAATAGGCTCGAAAGAATGCCGAACACTTCCGTGCGTGACATGGTCTCCTCCTAAAATAATAATAAATGTTAGTATGTTATAATGGTCAGGGCAGAGTGTACCATAAAAGTGGGATAATTCAAAAACAATTCTGGCAGGCCGCTGGTGGCCGGTGGGCTCAAGGCCAGCCCGAACTGACAGGAACAGACAGGGGGAGGTATCTTAGATAGACTCAGAGAAGGCCGTAGTAATGCTTTTCTATCGCCGCAAAGATATTCTTCCAGGTGAAGGGAGCCAGACTGCTGCCCAGAATCAGGGAATCGATACTTCGTGGATCGAGAGAGCGGCGTGCAGCCGCTTCGATCGCCCCGGCTATGGCGGCGACAAAAGCCGGTTCGTCTTCGGCCACAGGGTGATCGATGCGATGAAGGCGGGGCAGGGCAATCATGGTCATCAAGCGCGAGTCGACGGCATCGGCGATGATCTGAGCCCCGGCAAGCTCTGTAGTGACTACATGACAGCCGCAGGCCAGGGCCTCGAGAACGACCAGCGGCAGACCTTCGTAGAGGGACGGCAGAACGAAGAGGTGTGATCGTTGCAAAATTTCAGCCAGCGCTGGTTGGCTGAGACTGCCATGGACGGTTACCTTGGATGTAAGACTTCGGGCAAGCAGGAGGCACTCCTGCTCTTCCGGACCGGAACCGCTGCCAACCAGATGGAAGTGAAAGTCGACATTATTTAAAGATTGCAGTGCCTTGAGCATCCATGGGACTCCCTTGGCTCTGCTGAGCTTGCCGCAATAGGTTATCTCTATCGGCGGTGGCGGAGCTTTTTCAGCGAGGCAGAAACGACTGCTGTTGTAGCCGGCACCGGTGACGAGTATTTTATCCCGATCCAGGCCATAGAGGGAGACGATTTCCTCCTTCTGGGCAGGAGTGAGCGACAGGATGCATTCGACTGCGCTGCAGCCCTCGAGTACGCGCTGACATAAATGGGGACAAAGCCTGAACTGACGCAGGTCCGAACCATGACTGCTGACCACCATGGGAATATGGGGAAAGTTTTTTTTGATAAGCGATGACAGCAGCCAGAGATGATGGCTGTGGATGATGTCTGGGGCAAAAGCGTCGATGCGTCGGGCTACGGTATCGAGGAACACCTCTTCATACCTGTGTATCTGGCCGAGGCTCAGATCGCAAAAACGGCTGCTGACATAGGGCATGACGTCACTCATGCCGGGCAGGGGAAAGTCCAGCGGTTTCCGACCAAAAGAAACCAGGTCGACAACATCGGCTCTCTGATGCGTTGTCAGGAGGGTGTTGTCGTTGACGGCAGCCACCAGGGCGCTGGCATGATGTGCCGCCCGTGATTGCCTGAGCATGGCCTGAAGGTAAATACCGCTGCCGGTGGCCTCGGGATGCTGGCTGATGGTATGGAGTATTCTCATGCTCCTATCGCTCTTGCACTCTTTGCCGATCTTGTTTCTCCAGCAGGACCAGCGTCTTTCTTCTGGTGTTGCCGGGCTGGTTGAGAAAAAGCGCAAAGGCGTCGAGTCTGTGTGCCGTCTCGAAGTATCCTGCATAGCAGTAGACCCCGGTTAGCGTTCCGGATTTGACATAGATCTGCTGTTGCTTTTTAAGCAGATGGGCATAGGGGGCAAATCGTTGTAAAACCTCGAGCATGGCGGAGGCGGTCATGCTGTTGTCCGCCGACAGGCCTGAGCCGTCGACCATGCGTATACCGGCCATGGCTGTGGGCAGACGCCTTTTGAGAAATTCGTGTGTCATGCGCCTGGCCTTTTCCCAGGTGGCGGGAGAACCGTAAAGTCTTCTGCCGCTGCTGAGATAGAGCTGGTTGGCGATGAAGTTGCTCGAATAGTGGAGACAGAGCCGCACCAGCTCGGTCACAGTTTTCTCCGATTCATAGACGAACAGAGGCTTCAGTCCGGAAGGCGGCCGGCCCCTGCTGAAGCCGCCGGTGACAATTAGGTGGTTTTCTTGAAGTAGAGCGGTGAGGAGTTCGCCGGTGTAGCGCAGCGTATTGGAGATATCGCCATGGGCAGCAAAGGCTTCGACATTGAGGCGATATGTACCCGAATACAGCCCCCGGGCCATGGTTTTCATTATCGGCAGCAGCGGTGTCTGCTTTTCCCCGGGACGTACCGTGCCGAGGGCGGTGACCATGAAGGGCAGGGAATTGAAATTGACCGCCAGGGCGCTGCTGTGAGCATCATAGGGATTGTGGCTATTGTCCGAGCCAGGGGGAGGGGTTTCCAGGGCGAAAGCGCTGTCATCGAGCACTATTCCATCGATCTTTGCAATCCCCCTTTTTTTCAACTCCCGGGCAATGGTGGTGATGGTTTCGGAGGTGAACAAGGGGTCTCCTTCGCCGCGGAGATAGAGAACATTGGTGTTGTCGACATAGACAGTGGTGGCGAATCGGTATTCCGGGCCGAGTATCTCCAGGGCCATGAGGGAGGTGAGCACCTTGAGGGTGGAGGCTGGTATGAAGGGGGTGTGGAGATTATCGGCAAAAATCACCTTGCCGTTCATCTCCACACCATATCCCCCGTTGCTGATGTAGCGCTCCAGGTTCTCTGCGGCCGGGGGAGCTCCAGCAGCTGAAGCCACAGGCAGAAGAGCGCACCAGATCGACAGAAGCAGGAGGATTCTCCCTGCGGCTGCTTTCGATCCGGTGCGGTTCCTGGTCGGCCTAGGCGATACTGCAAAGTGCATGGATACTCGTCATATCCTCGGCAGATTGGCCATTGATTTGGCGATCTGTTCTTCCGGGTATTCGTAGTTTTCCAGTTCACCGGCGTAGAACTTGTCGTAGGATCCCATGTCGATAAGTCCATGTCCGGAGAAGTTGAAAAGAATGGTCTTTTCTTCGTTAAGATCCTGGGTCGCCTCGATAATGGCCGCGCGAACGGCATGACAGGTTTCAGGGGCGGGGATAATGCCTTCGGTTTTGGCGAACAAAACCCCGGCTTCGAAGCATTCCAGCTGATGCACTTTCAATGGCTCGATCATGTTTTCCCGAACCAGGGCGGAAATGATGGGCGCCATGCCATGGTAGCGTAGACCGCCGGCGTGAATTCCCGGAGGAATAAAGTCATGGCCCAATGTATACATGTATAAAAGCGGCGTGGTCTGGGCGACATCACCATAGTCATAGGCCAGCCTGCCCATGGTCAGGGAAGGACAGCTGGCGGGTTCGACGCCGACGAAGCGAATCTTCCTGCCTTCGAGATAGTCAGGGACGAAAGGCACGGCGAGACCGGCGAAATTGGAACCGCCGCCGCAGCAGCCGATGATCACATCGGGATAATCTCCGGCGATTTCCATCTGCTTCTGTGCCTCCAGGCCGATAATGGACTGGTGCAGGACAACGTGGTTGAGCACCGAGCCCAGGGCATATTTGGTATCTTCGCGGGTGGCGGCATCCTCTAGAGCTTCGGAAATAGCAATGCCTAAAGATCCCGGGGTGTCTGGATACTCTTCCAATATGCGGCGGCCTGTGCGTGTCTCGGTGCTGGGACTGGCAACGATTTGCGCACCGAAGGTCTGCATCATCGATTTACGATAGGGCTTCTGGTCATAGGAGACCCGAACCATGTAGACCTTGCACTGCAGGCCGAATTTACTGGTGGCAAATGAAAGGGCGCTGCCCCACTGTCCGGCTCCCGTTTCCGTGGCCAGCCGTTTGACGCCCTCTTTCATGTTGTAATAGGCCTGGGCGACGGCACTGTTGGGCTTGTGGGAGCCGACGGGGGACACGCCTTCGTTTTTAAAGTAAATTTTCGCCCTGGTACCGAGAGCTGCCTCGAGGTTCGTAGCCCGCACCAGGGGAGAGGGGCGCCAGATTTTCAAGATGTCGAGGACCGGTTCGGGAATATCGATAAAGCGCTCCATTGACATTTCCTGCTCAAGGAGACCCATGGGAAAGACCGCACCGAGTTTTTCAGGTCCCATGGGCTCCTTTGTTTCCGGATCCAGTGGGGGATTCAAGCCGTTGGGGATGTCTGGTACTATATTGTACCACTGCCTGGGTATTTCATCATCACGCAGTACGATCTTTTTATTCATAAAATCTCCTCTCTAGGTGTTCATAGTGAAATGAGGTCCATCTTCTGTCGGCAAGGTCCCGGTCCATATCGTCCATGAACGAGAAAAGATGCATCCTGGTCTTTGGCTGCCACTGCTGTTGTGAAAAAATGTCTGCCTGTTCCTTGGCCATGCACGACGACAGTGTTCTCTTGTGAAATACTGTTTTTCATGAACTCTTCGAGCCGGCGATGCTGGACTACCTTTCTACCATGATGGTCTCCGACCATCAAATAAAACTTTTACCCCCAGGTATCTGAAAAAAGGTCTAGTCGGAGTTTTTACTGGAGGACAGGTGAAAGAATGGAGGGGGGTGTGGTGTCCAATACGGTGAGATACCGAACCGCAACCTTTGTGGCTGTCAGGGCACAGGTTCCAGCTGCGCATGCCTGACAGTGTCAGTCATCTGTAAGGGCAGCTCAGGACTCCGTGTACTCCTGCCAGGAGGTCTTAAGGATCCTGGTAGCCTGTACGTCGATTTCCGGCCAGGCGAGGATATGGATCAGCGCCTCCTGTACCTTTACGCCGGGTGCGCCGGCCATCGCCTTGATGCGTAGCGACAGGCTTCTGCCGTTGGTGAGGGACATCTCTTCCACCAGAGGCCGGATATCTAAATCTTTATCTTCATTCTTACGCCGGCGGTTGACGAAGAAACAATCCGTATCGAGATAGTCGGCAATGGCACTGTTCTCGTTGTCGGTGAGCTCGCGCGGCAGCTGAACGCTGTAGGAGTTGATTATGTTCTGCGGGATTTTTCCCTCATGCAGGTCTATGTCGTTGACGAACAGACCCGGGGGGAGGCAGGAGTTCAGGTGATCGAGCGTTTTTTGGAGATCGGTCAGCGGCTCGGGAAGGTCCATGATGAAGAATTCGGCCTCGCTTTCGAGACCAACGGGAAGGGCGCTGCCAAAGGATATCTTGGGGCTGGGGTTGAAGCCGCGGGAAAAGTGGGTACGGATCCCGGCCCTTCGCAGCGACCTGAAAATGAGCTGCAGAATTTCCAGATGTCCAAGGTAACTGATATTCCCCCGGCGCGAGTAGCTGACCATGTATTTGTAATGCGGCTGGGCATCATTAGTGGGCCTTTGCGCGACAGCATGGCTGAGCTCCGATACCTGGGCGCTGTCCGGGGAATTGCCTCGGACCACCGGCCGTATGGTTTCGAAGTCGCAGAGTCCGCAATCCTGGCAGCCGTTGTAACGGCAGTCGGGTGTATAGACGCCCTTGGTTGATCGTGCAAGTTCTTCCTTGAGAAAGGCGGGGTCCATGCCGCTTTGAAGATGATCCCAGGGCAGGATGCGGTCGTCCGGGCGCTTGCCAAGAAAATCTTCGAGACGTATAGAGCATTTTTGCGCCGCTTGCCGCCAGAGTGAGAGGTTGAAATGTTCGGACCAGCCGTCGAAACGGGCACCCAGGGACCAGGCGGCCTCGATCAGCGGTGTCAGACTCCGGTCGCCTCTGGAAAAAACACCTTCAAGGAAACTCATTTCAGGATTGTGCCATTTCAGTTTCGCACCTTTGGCGGGCATCAGCGCCTTCAGGGAGGCAATGCGTTCACGGCTCTGCTCCAGGGAAAGCTGCTGTTCCCACTGGAAAGGGGTGTGCGGTTTGGGCACGAAGGTGCCGACACTTGCCGTTACCTGCTTGCGTCTGCCGCCAACATTTTTGGCGATGAGTTGGATTCTTTTGACCAGCAGGGCGATGGCCTCAATGTCTTCATGTGTTTCCGTAGGCAGACCGATCATGAAATAGAGCTTGATGGTGTTCCAGCCCATGGCGAAGGCATCCTCGCAGGTTTTGATCAGGTCGGCTTCGGTGATGCCCTTGTTAATCACCTCCCTGAGCCGTTCGCTGCCGGCCTCCGGAGCGACGGTAAATCCGGACTTGCGTACCCTTTTTATCTGGTCCATCACCGCAGGCGACAGTGTACCCACGCGCATGGACGGCAGGGAGACGGAGACGTAACTCTGCTCAAAGCGATCCATCAGTTTCGGCAGCAAAGTGTCGATACAGGAATAGTCCCCCGAGGAAAGAGAAAGCAGTGCCAACTCTTCAAAGCCCGACCGGCGTATGCCTTCTTCGGCGAGATGGAGTATCTCGTCAATACTTCTCTCCCGTACCGGCC
>CAKZOA010000416.1 GCA_937132035.1 uncultured Desulfobulbaceae bacterium
GGTTACCGGCACAGCCGGTGAAATAGCCGATGCGCTTTCCAGTGCTGCCCCTCGTGGGCGGGATGACCTCGGGCAGCCGCGACTGGGCACTGCGCAGGGCCAGCTGCGGAAAATTGCGACGCTTGGAAAAACCGAACAGTGGAAACAGATGCCGCACCGGGTTTTTGGGACCGATACCGAAAAGCAGACGCTGGAAAAGCGCGACGACGGCACAACCCAAAGTGATGGGCCACTTGCGCCAAAGCAGCTGCCTGAAGATCAGGGCCTTGAAAAAGTGAAGACCTTTCTGGGTGGTGATATACCAGCGCAGACGCAGGACCACATGCTCGGGGCTGACGCCTGCCGGGCAGTTGGCCGAACAGGTCTTGCAATTGAGGCACTCGTTGATGGCGTCCTCGACCCGGGGGGTGATCTCCAGATCGCCGGAGACGATTTTCTCGGCCAGCTTATTCTTGCCGCGGGCCACATAGAGTTCGTTGCCCATTTCCCTGAACACCGGACAGACGCTGCGGCATTTGCCGCACTGCATGCACTTCTGAAACTCCTTTGCTGCCTCGAGCAGGTGCGTCTCCGCTTCCTTGTGGGCAGATATTTTCATATTCATTATTGTTGCACTCTCCTATGCTGAAACCGTAGCCGGCATATCGAACATCTTTCCGGGATTGAGTAGATTCTTGGGATCCAGGGTTCGTTTTATATCCTGGAGCAGCCTGATGCCCGGAGCACCTATCTGATCCATCAGGTATGGCTTCTTCTCCAGGCCGACGCCATGCTCCCCGGAAATAGTCCCTTCAAGATCGATCGCCAGCTGAAACAGTTCCTTGACCGCCGCATCGACCCGCGCCTTTTCCTCTGCGTCCTTCATATCGAGAAGAAAAGTCGGGTGGAGATTGCCGTCTCCGGCGTGACCGAAAATACCGACCTTCACCTGGTGGCGAGCGGCAATGTCGATTATGCCGCGGACCATATCCGGCAGTCTCGAACGCATGACCGTGGCATCCTCGAGAATGAGATTGGGCCTGACACTGGCCAGGGCATTGAGCGCCACTCGCCGGCCGGCAAAGAGATTGTCGCGCTCCTCTGTATTTTTGGCAATGGCGAAGTCGGTGGCCCTGTTGGCCTCCACCACCTCCTTGACCTTGGCTATCTCCCCCTTGGCCGAGGCCTCTTCGCCGTCGGTCTCGATGAGCAGCACCGCCTGGGCGTCACGGGGCAGACCACAATCCTTGAAGTTCTGGATAGCATTTATGGTTTCGTTATCCATGAACTCCATGGTCGAGGGAGTGACACCTGCGGCAATAATGTCGGATACCGTCTGGGCGGCGTTGTCGAGGCTGTCGAAAATCGCCAGTGCCGACTCCCGATGCTGGGGGATGGGCAGAAGCGACAGGGTAACCTCGGTCATGATGCCTAAAAGCCCTTCGCTGCCGACAAAAATCGCCTCGGTGTTGAATCCCGCCACGTGCTTGACGCATTTCGATCCGAGGGTGACGATGTCGCCCATCGGCAGGACCACCTTCATCATCTGCACATAATCTTTGGTAACACCGTATTTGAGCCCGCGCAGACCGCCGGCGTTTTCGGCGATATTGCCGCCGATGGTGGAAAAGGCGACGCTGCCCGGATCCGGCGGGTAAAAGAGACCGGCCTCGGCGGCAATCGGATCGATATCAGAGGTGGTTATACCGCACTCGACGGTGATCAGTCGGTTGGCAGGATCGAAGTCTATGACTTTTTTCATGCGGTCCATGGCCAGAACGATCCCCTGCTGCAGCGGCACCGAACCTCCCGAGAGTCCACTGCCCTGACCTCGCGGCGTCACCGGAATGTCTTCCCGGTAGGCCAGCTTCATCAGCTTGCTTACCTGGAGAGTGTCAGTGGCGAAAACCACGACCTCCGGCTTAATCTCCACATGAGCGGCATCGTAGCTATAAGCGATCATATCCTCATGAGCAGTCAACACATTTTCCTTGCCGAATATGGCGACCAGCTCGTCAACAACACTTTTGTCCATTGCTTTTACTCCGTGATGAATAATTCTTTGTTTACTATGTCTTTTTTTCAGGTCTGCAATATTCAGTCCCAACCCCTGCGGTCCTCTAATCTGCCTCACTCTCAGATGATCTGCCTGCTGACGCCGCGCGAACAACGCTCCACCAGATAGACGATCGATGTATACTCTATGCCGCCGTGCAGCGACAGGCCTATCTCACAGGTCCTGGAGTTGGAATAGCCGGCGCTGCAGGAGGCAACCTGCGGCCTCAGATCCTGGAGCGCCGAGGCGTTCAACTCAGGATAGCTGAATCCCCGATCGCCCGCGAAACCGCAACAACCAATCTTCTCCGGTACCACCACGTCGGTGGCGCAGGTGGCGGCGAGATGCAACAATTTGTCTGCCAGCCCCATCTTTTCCGATGAACAGGTCAGATGCACCGCCACCTTTTCATCGATTCTCACCAGATCAAGCTCAGAGATCACGAAATCGTGAAAAAACTCGACCACCTCGTAAAGCCGCAGCCGTCGGTCCATGACCTGGCGCATACGCTGCATGCAGGGAGAAGTATCGCAGATTACAGGATACTTGCCACCCTGCGAGGCGGCGAGCAGAGCCCGCTCCAGCTCGGCACTCTTCTCATCGGCCTGACGGAAGGCACCCTTGCTGCTGAAAGGCACGCCGCAGCAGAGCTTTTCCATGTCGTCCGGGTAGAGCACATCATAGCCGCCGCGGACCAGAACCTTCTCGGTGACCAGGGAAAGCGGCTCCTTGTTGGCATCATCTTTGGCCGGTCCCATAGTCCTGGAAATACAGCTGGGAAAATACACCACCTTCTTCTCCTGTCCCGTCTCCACTCCCGGGTTCTTACGCCTGGCTACCCCCTTGGGCATGCAGGGCGTCCACAGCGGCAGGCGGTTGCCGCTGGCCTTTCTCGCCCCTTCGGCAATGGTTGTCATCAACCGGCTGCCCAGCACGGTATGGGCCAGGTTGGCACCATGCAGGCCGAAACGGACACCGGCGGTGACGGCGCCGTAGTTTCGTGCCGTAACCCGTGCCATCGTTTCTCTGGCGGTGCCGACGACAGTTTGGCGGCGCAGCTCCTTGGTCAACTCACCGGTATTTATTTCCACCGGACAAGCCAGCTGGCAGAGACCGTCGGCGGCGCAGGTGGCATCGCCCTCATAGCCATACGCCGCCACTATGGCGTCGAGTCTCTCGGAAGACTCTCCTGCCGTCCGCATGCGAGATACCTCCCGCTGCACGGTTATCCGCTGCCTCGGCGTCAGGGTCAGATTCTTCGATGGACAGACCGGCTCGCAGAAACCACATTCGATACAGGTGTCGACGATGGGATTGGTGGCCGTCAGCGGTTTAAGGTTTTGCAGGTGGATTGTTGGGTTGTCGTTGAGGATGACCCCCGGATTGAGCAGGCCTTTCGGGTCAAACAATGCCTTTATGCGCTCCATCAGTCGGTAGGCCTCCTGGCCCCATTCCATCTCAACGTAGGGAGCCATGTTCCTGCCCGTGCCGTGCTCGGCCTTGAGCGAGCCGTCGTATTTCTCAACCACCATGGAACAGACCTCGTCCATGAAGCTGCTGTAGCGCTCCACCTCTTCAGGTTTGCCGAAATCCTGGGTGAAAACAAAGTGGAGATTGCCGGCCAGGGCATGACCGAAAATTATGCCGTTGTACTCATAGCTGGCCATCAGCTGCTGCAGTTCGAGGGTGGCCTCGGCCAGATGTTCCATGGGAAAAGCGACGTCTTCTATAATCACCGTCGTGCCGCATTGGCGCACGGCACCCACCGCCGGAAACAATCCCTTCCTGATATTCCAGAGCCTGATATACTCGGAGGCGATGTCGGTGAACTCGAGTTCTCTCACCAGCTCGACCCCGGCCAGGGAGATGGAAACGGCCTCGATATTGCGCTGCAGTTCTGCAGCTGAAGAGGCACGTGTCTCCACCAGAAGCGCTGCCGTCTCATCGGCGAGTTCACGCAGAAAAGCAGGCATGCCGGCCTTGTTTTCAACGGAACGCAGGGCAGCCCGGTCCATAAGCTCCACCGCCTCCACCGGCTGGCTCTTGAGAATAGCGGTGGCAGTGCAGGCCGTTTTGATGTCTGGAAAAATAATAAGGGCGCTGGCCTTGTGGGCGTGTTCAACGACGGTATGATAGGTAATCTCGGAAATAAACCCCAGAGTGCCTTCCGAACCTATCATCAGGTGGGCTATGATATCGACCGGATCGTCGTAGTCTATCAGGGCGTTGAGGCTGTAGCCGGTGGTGTTCTTTATCTTGAATTTACGGACAATCCTCTCCTTGAGCACCGCATCGGCTCGCACCTCGTCGCGCAGCTTTTCCATGCCTTCGACCAGTTCGGCGTTGTCCTGCCGGAAATGCTGCCTGCTGTCGCTGTCGGCGGTATCGAGCACCGAACCGTTGGCAAAGACGATGCGCAGTCCGGCCAGGGTCTTATAGCTGTTCTGGGAATTGCCGCAGCACATGCCGCTGGCGTTATTGGCGGCGATGCCGCCTATCATGGCGGCATTGATGGATGCCGGATCCGGACCGATCTTCCTGCCGTAAGGCCCCAAAGAGAGATTGGCGTATTTGCCTAACACCCCCGGTTCCAGACGGATTCGCGCACCGTCGTCAAGTATGGCGTGTCTTTGCCACTTGCCGCCGGCGATCACCAGTACCGAATCGGAAATAGCCTGACCGGACAGGGAGGTACCGGCAGCCCGGAAGGTCACGGCTATGTCGTGCTCGTCGGCAGCCTGCAGAATGGCGGCGATTTCCGCCTCGTTTTGCGACTGAATGACAATCTTGGGAACGAGACGATAAAAACTTGCATCGGTGCCGTAGGCCAAGGTCTTCAGCGGATTGGTTATCAGTCGTTCTGCTGGAATGACCGCACCGACACGATCATAAAACGACTGGTATCTTCCCGGCAGAGCGGTTGCTGACTGAGCACTTTTCATGATATGGGCGCCTCCTCCGTCAAAAGCTCAACGGAGGATTTCCTCCGCATGTTCCTGTTGCAGGTCTTTTACTGTAATCATTTCAACGCAAGTATCAAAACCCTCCGTACAAAACTGCTCACCTGATCACCGCGGATTCGCCGGGCTCCAGAATTGGTAATACCAATATTACTTAATACCAATTTGACTGTCAAGAAAGAAACAGTGAACTCACAGGCCACTGAATCCAAGCAATAAGTCCTTAAAAAACAATTCGTTGTTCGCCATCGCAACCATCGCCTTAGCCGGGAGCCAGAGAATTGGTATTACCAAATAATCTCCAACCCAGCCAGCAATTTACCGACACCGGAGACGACACTCTCCGTGGTTCTGCCGCTGATCGCGAGCCGGCGCCAGGGCCATTTCCCAAAAACTCTCCCACCCACCATCATCTGTGTTGATAAATCCTGCCAGTGTATTATTGTAGATTCGCTTGAAGATATCGCCCCCGCACTGGCGGTTAAGGCGAAAAATCAGAGCAATATCCCCGCTACCACCCCCACTACCAATATGAGGACAGACTGCGGACATGAGTACAGAGAATCAGGATGAGGGCACTGGCAAAATTCATCAACTCACTGACGCTGAAAAAATTCGATGTCTGATAGTCGGATCCGGACCCGCCGGCTACACCGCCGCCGTATATGCGGCGAGGGCTAATCTCAAGCCCGTTCTTTACCAAGGCTTACAGCCAGGCGGCCAGCTCACCACCACCACCGATGTGGAAAATTTTCCCGGATACCCTAAAGGCGTCACCGGACCGCAGATGATGGAGGATTTGCAGAAACAGGCGGAACGTTTCGGCACCGATGTCCGCTATGGGATGGTAACCGATGTCGACCTCTCGGGTACCATCCACAAAGTCCTGGTCGACGATGAAAAGCTCATCGAGGCCGAGACCGTCATTATCTCCACCGGTGCCACGGCCAAATACCTCGGTCTGGAGTCGGAAGAGCGCTTCAAAGCCGGTGGCGTTTCCGCATGCGCCACCTGCGACGGTTTCTTCTACAAGGGGCTCGACGTCGCCGTGGTCGGCGGTGGCGACACCGCCACCGAAGAGGCCCTCTACCTCTCCTCTTTCTGCCGCAAGGTCTACCTCATAGTAAGAAAGGACCAACTGCGTGCCTCACCGGTCATGCAGGAACGGGTCATGAAAGCCCCGAACATTGAAATTCTGTATAAACGCAATACCAAGGAACTTCTTGGGGATACGGTGCTCAAGGAAGCAGTGTTGATCAAGAACCTGGGAGAAGACGACGAAGAAGAGGAAGTCATCAGTATTGACGGCTTCTTCCTGGGCATCGGCCACACACCCAACTCCCATCCCTTCAGCAAGTACGTGGAAACCAACACCGGCGGCTACATCATAACCCTGGGAAAAACATCGAAGACCAACATTCCCGGGGTCTTCGCCTGCGGCGATGTCCAGGATTTCACCTACCGCCAGGCAGTCACCGCCGCCGGCAGCGGCTGTATGGCCGCCATGGACGCCGAGAGATACCTGGGAGAGAAGGGCTAACCAGAACATTTCCGCGACTCTTCCCTTCCTTTTTATTCCAGCGACATCAAATAAGACCTGAGGTTTTGGCCGCTGTTGGTCAGTCCCAGCTTTTTCCGCAAATTCTTGCGGTGGAAATCGACTCCGGCCACGGACAGAAACAGCACTTCGGCAATTTCCTTGCTTGAGCGACCATTGCGTATGAGGTGAGCAACTTCCATCTCCTGAGGGGTGAAGCGCAGTTCCAGCGTGGACAGGCGCTTGAGAAAGGGTGAGATAATATCTTCGAGATTGCTGCTGATTATTTCAACCAGGGTTTTCTGGTTGTGGGTCAACCGGGAGGCGTTGAGTTTTTCCAGATAGGGAAGGACCAGCCGGTCGACATTGGCAAAGACCGCTGACTCAATGTGCTTTCTGTCCTCGTTACGCTGGTCCAGCAAGACTCTGAGAGCGATGTTGGTCTCCTGCTGCTTTTCCGCCTGGCGCTCCAGTTCTTGTTCTTTTTTCTCCAGAGCTTTCTGGACCGCGACGATCGGGGTGATATTCTCGTGGCTGACAATTACACGCCGCAGCTGCTCATCTCTGTAGGGAACGACACGCACCACGAACCAGTGCTGCTCTTCGGGTGAATGACAGGGATACTGCATCAGAAACTCGTCGATCTCTCCGGCGATCACCCGGCGGATGCCGCCGGCAACTTTGAGACCGTCATCTTCCGGATCGCCGTTTCCTGCTTCACAGGCCTCCAGATAGTTGCAGTGCAGGCAACCGTCGGCAATTTCCAGACCGTTGTCGCTGCCGAACTCCCGCCATGCCCGGTTGGTTTCGACGATATTGCCGTCCTCGTCGAGAATGGCAATATGGCTGGACATGGCATTGAGAATTTTCTTATATAAATGTGCATCTCCCATGGATTGTCGCGTCAAGGCAAAAGACTCCCGAAAAGAACTCCGGCGACAGTAGATCGCTGCACTTGCGGCGATGTGGAGGACACGACGCGTGGCCTCACAGTTTCTGCTCTACTTCGGTAAAACAGGGAATGCACAATGTCTGCCCCTGATAGCGACGAGTGCGTGACTCCATCGTCTCCTCATGGCACTGTTCGCAGACCAGAGAACTCAGTATCCGCGCCCGCTTCGGCGGCTGCTCATCAAGCGGAGTACAGGTAAAGACTTCCTCCAGTGGCTTGTCCATGAGGAGAGTGATCATTTCCTGGCGATCGGCGGCCGGAGCGTTTTTGCCGTCTTTGGCATCAGTTCGCAGAAGAAAACGCAGCGCTTTGCCGCTGCCGCGGTCAAAGAAGGAAAAGGCGGCCTTACCTACATCGCGGTGGATGAAATTGCCCTTACCGAAAGTGCAGCCGGTCAAATACTGAATACCGTCGACACCGCACATGTCCGTCTCACTGACACAGACGAGATTGCCGTCATCAATACCGGCGAATTCGCGCAGGGCATACTCGGCAGCCCTGATACCAATGGCAAGTCCTGGACAGCTGTGGCCATGGAAGACCCTCACTGCCTCGAGCTGTTCTCCTGAAAAACTGCATGTCATCGTTTGTGTTCTCCTCTTTGTGTCTGTCTTGCCCCATAAACCGCCATCGCCTGGGGAATTATTTATATGGCTGCACCGGTCATACAGATATACGCTATGATGCTTCTCTATGCTCGACGCACAACTATATCTTCAGACAGGGAGCCCGCCGCCGGAAAGACAGGACCTCCTCGGAGCCAGCTGGTCCACGGAGGTAACCATCCTTTTTCCTGCTGAGCAGGACCAGACCTGCAACCCAGCTCACCGACTCCTCCATTGTTGTCTCTACAGCCGGGATAGCGTCGCTCCATCCCGCCGCTGCCATCATCTTGCCGACATCCACGCCAAAACCAGACAGCGAGGGCCTGGCCTCGAGAGGATTTCTGCAGACTCCCTGCGACGACAGCTGTAAACACTCTTTATTATCTCTACAGAAAATATCCTTGCAGGAGCCTCCCGCAAAACCACGGGAACAGGGGTAGGCCATACCCGCAGCCTGCAGTTCGACCGTGGCCACACTCCGGTGCAGTTTTCTGAAAACATCGATCCGCTTCGGAGTGAAAAGGAGTTTGGCCGGCACATCCAGGCGGACAACCAGAGCATGGACGGCCTCCTCGCGCCACCGACGAAACTGCTGCGGCCCGGCGACGTGGGGTGGACATCCGGCTGAGAGCCCGTAATTCCGGCACTTGGGCGTAAGACAGTATTCAACGAACTTCTCCTGAACGACCAGCCGTTGCGGAGAGATCAGGCGGGCGTCGCTGACGCCTGCAGCACATGCGGTTTCGATGAGAGCCTGGAGATGTTTCTTCATAGCCTGGAATCCTTCAGTGTTAATCCCCTTCCTCCTTCTTCTATTGTACCTGTTACGTCTCAGCTGTGAAGGGAAAAGCAGAAAAATCCCGGAAAAGAACTGCCTCGTGCACAGCTCTTTGCTGAGCAGACGGGACCTTTTTATCTGCAGAAGATCGAAAAGGCTTCCTGGCAGGGATTATTCGACGTCGTCGACGAGTTTGGCCAGGACTCTCTTGAACTCCTCCATGGTCCGGCTGAAGAAATGGTCGGCACCGCTGATAACGGTACAGCTGGCCTCGGCGTTCCAGCCTTCGATTAGGGCTCTGATGGTATCGGGCGGGGCGATATCGTCATCCTGACCGACGATGACATGACGGAGCTTGCCGATATGAGTAATGGAATCATAGTCCATCAAGGCCACCGGCGGAGCGACATGCAGTTGCAGACAGACTTGAGGAGGCAGGTGCGCCATGCCGGCCAGCACTCTGGCGCCGAAGGAATAGCCGACCAGATGCACTCGCTCGATTCCCGCCCCGAGCAGATATTCGATGGCGCCGCTGACATCGAGCTGTTCGCCGCTACCGTCGGCGAAGGCGCCATCACTCTTACCCACGCCCCGGAAGTTGAAGCGCAAAGTGGTAAATCCTTTATCGGCGTAAACCCCGGTTATGGCTTCAACCACCGGGTTTACCATATTTCCGCCGTAGAGAGAGTGCGGGTGGTTTACTATTACTCCTGAAGAACCGGAAGACCTGGCCAACAGGCCTTCGAGCGAGACACCGTCTGCACTATTGAACATTACCGGGGTTTCCATCATTTTAGGCTTCCTCGTAATTGTGCTCTGGTAAAAAGATGTGGCGACGATGCCTCCGCTGCCCCGGGAAAAGAACTGAGCCTACTGCTGCTGGGGTATCTCCTCTGCCGGGTCCTCGCAGTCTACATCCACCCTGCAGGCTTCGTCGCCGGGGAGTTGATACTCATTGAGGAAGCTGCCGCCACCGGAGCTGCCACTCGTTTCTCCAAAGGTAATATCATCCTCCTGCACAGGCGCTGCCACGGCCGGGCAATGTTCCTGCAAATACGTGCGGATGGGTCCCGCTCCCGTGTACAACTCCAGACTGAGGGAAGAGCGGGCCAGCAGCACCGGAATCTGCTCGACCCCGAAGTGTTCGAGGGCCGCCCGGTTGATTTCCGGAGAATAGGTCTGCTGGCGTTCCGCCGCAGGCAGGCCGAAAGCATCTATCTCGTCGATGGGGTTGAAGCGAATGGTGCATGGGATTTTGGTGTCCAGGTTTTCAATAATTTCCTCACAGTATTTACAGCTCGAGGAAAAAAAGAGATACTTCGTCCCGGCCTCATTCTCACCGCCGTTAAGCACGGCATAGGAGCCGCTGTCGAGGTCGGCAAGAGGGTCGAGGCCACCTCCGGAGAATTGCAGGCTGGCAAAGGCGGCGAGCACAGCACCGAAAACCACGGCAGCGGCGACAAGATGGCGCAGGCCGGCAAGTATATTGAGGAGCAGGACAAAAGCCAGGATAATCAAACAGTACGAGCAAAACGTCTGGGCCACATAGTGCTGAAAGGAGACCAGAACAGCTTCCGCTGCCAGGGCTGCCAGCAAAATCACATTCACCAGCCGCCGGCGTCCGGCATCACTGCCGGCTACCCAATATCCCCAGAAAACCGCCTGAAAGAAAACAAAACCGCCGATATTAAAAAAAATCGGTGGAATGGTCGTCAGGGAATCGACCACTGTACAGCCGTCGTTTAAACATATCGCCTGCCGCTCACTGGCCAAAAGTACGATCTGCACCAGAGTGACAGCACTGCCCAGCAGTGCCACAAAGCGACTCATCCTCACTGTTGTTGGTATCGTGTGTATTGCCATAGGAGAAAACCCAAAAAACATATACTTCGTAAACGCATTCATCTTCGTGCCGCTATCCGGCCAATTTACACAACCGAGAGTGTTTACGGGATCAGATATTTCTCCCGCAGCAGCTTTTTGTCAATCTTGCCGACACTTGTTTTATCGATCGAATCAACCAACTCTACCTTAAGCAGCAATGCCTGTTTGTTCAATATTCCCGTGTCGGTGAACCCCTGGACATGCCTGACGAGTTCCTTGGCCCCAACCTTTTCCTTGGCCACAACCAGCGCCAGCGGCCGCTCTCCCCACTTCTCGTCTGCTTTGCCGACAACCGCCACCTCAGCCACCGACGGGTGCTGGGAGATCACATCTTCAAGCTCGAGCGAGGAAATCCACTCACCGCCGATCTTGATGACGTCCTTTATCCTGTCGGTAATACTAACATAGGCCCTGTCATCAATGCTGGCGACATCTCCGGTATGGAGATAGCCCCCCTGCCACAGAAGCTCGGAATTGCGTTTGTCCTTGAGATAGGCCTGCGTCAACCACGGGGAGCGCACGACCACCTCGCCCACGGACCGGCCATCGCCACCGACATCGTGCATATCGGTATCGACGACCCGCAGATCGACTAAGGGGATGGCCCTGCCGGTCTTGCAGCGTATTTCAATCTCTTGCTCTTCGCTGAGATCATCTTCGTCCACCTGCGCAAGGCTCAATACCGGACAGGTCTCCGACATGCCGTATCCGGAGAAGATGTCGACGCCCTTGCGCAAATAGGCACGACACAGGGCTTTAGGAAGCGCCGCACCGCCAATGACCACTTTCCAGGCGCTGAGGTCAGTGTCGGCGAAGGTGGGATCGTTCATAAGCAGATGGAGAATGGTAGGTACGCAGTGGCTGAAGGTCACTTTTTCCTGGGCAATGAGACGCAGTACATTGGAAGGCATGTACTTGCCCGGATACACCTGCTTGACACCGGTAAAAGTGGCGATATAGGGGAATCCCCAGGCATGGACATGGAACATGGGGGTAATGGGCATATAGACATCTTCCCGGTGAAACCTCCCCTGTTTGGCCGCAGAGCTAAGCGCCGAGAGTGTTGCCAAAGTATGCAGCACCAGCTGGCGGTGACTGAAGAATACCCCCTTGGGCATTCCCGTGGTGCCTGTGGTGTAAAAGGTGGTGGCCCGCCTGTTTTCATCGAAATCGGCAAATGCGTGCGCCTCCGGCGCCGCCGCCAGCAGCGTCTCATATTCGCCGGTCAGTGGCACTGTTGTCTCGGTCTGCCGGTACTCGTCCTGAAGGACGACATATCCTTTGACCATGTCGAGGCGTGCCTTTATCTGTTCAAGAAGCGGCAAAAACTCTTCGTTGACGAAAATATAGTCGTCCTCGGCGTGATTGAGAGTATAAAGGACCTGCTCCGGCGATAGTTTGACATTGACAGTGTGGAGGACAGCACCAATCATCGGGACTGCAAAAAAACACTCCAGATACCTGTGACTGTCCCAGTCCATGACGCCGATGGTGTCTCCTGGTTGAACGCCGAGTTCTACGAGTACGTTGGCCAGCCGGCACACCCGCCGGCGGAACTGTTCATAGGTGAAGCGCTTCTCCCCCCTGTAGACTATTTCCTGCCGGGGAGTATCAACCACCGGCGAGTAGAGAAGGTTTTTTATCAACAGCGGGTAGCTGTAGGCGGATTGCGTTTTTTCTGTAAAATCGGTCATGCCAGTTGGCCTCTGGTTGTATTGAGGGTTAAACTGCATTGGCTTACTCTCCAATGCCGATATTTTTATGAGCTCCGGCCGGGGATAACTCATTCTTCACCTTCTGGTACACCATGTACTGTGAAGAGTATTCCTACCAGTATGGCAGCTCCCCGAGAGCGCCACAGGCTCTGCACTATATTGTATCTCTGCACGATTTACAATCGACCAGGCATCCGCAGCGCAATTATCTGTACCGCGGGTGCCTGCTCATCCCTGGTATTTTTCCGGTCCCCCAGAGACGGTATGTGAATACCCACCAACTTTGCCTTTACAGAGATGAGAGTAGTTCCTACTTTTAAGAGGTAGACTATTATGCTACGCTGTAGCAAAGAAATACAGAAACGTTGACGACAGACAACCAATACCAGGGGAGGATCGAAAACGAAAGAGATGCCCGGCGGGGGGGGGAAAAGGGTCATTAGTTTTTCCAACCAATAATCGATATTTGCTGCTGGTTATTGTGTTCCAACGAACGCTGTCTAGATGGTTATGGCAATCCTCAAATGACAAGGAGATCAACCATGAGAGGCAACCAAGAAGCATATATTCTGGTGAAAGTGAAGGACGGGCGAAAATTCGTATGCGCGTTAAACAAATTTAAAACCGCCAAAAAAACCGACGCCGAACAACATGGCGGCACCAGAATCAATCTTGAAAAAGATGTGCTCTGGCAATAGGAGCCCCCAAGAAGACAATTGAGGTCTTTTTTGTCACAGGCACCGCAAAATGGAAGGCATATTTTTGCAGAATTATATTCATAACCCCGCCGACTAACCAGGCGGGTTCTCAAAAAGGGGGCAAGAATATTTGCCCCCTTTTTTGTATCTCCCTCTCACTCCTCCGCACAGGGTTCCGGCAGATCCGCTTACGAAAAAGGTTGTCCTCGCCAGGTGCACCCAGCATGGCGGCTGACTACATCCTTTTTTTCTGTAAGAACCCCCCAAAACCATCTCAGCAGCTGGTGTCATCGACGCTACCGGTGTCCGGATGCCAGCGGTGAATCTGCAGGTGCTCGGGAAAGACCCGAGGCTTGAAGATCGACTTGCCAAGCAGCATGCGCAGACACTCCTCGATCCCCTCCGTTATGGTCGGATGGGGATAGACGCTTTTGAGGACATCGAGTATTCCCTTGCCCTGGTCCAAAAAATGCGCAATTGACATAATGGTGCTGGAGACCTGCGGTCCGGCCGCCCGCATGCCAAGAATGCGCTGCTGTTCGTCGTCGCTGACAATGATCTTGACGAAGCCGTGCGTGGCCCTCATGGCGATGGCCCTGTTGCACAGAGCGTTGGAGTAATAAGCTACGCGGTGAGGTATTTTCTTGTTACGACAGGCTTTTTCGTTGAGCCCTACGGCGGCCACCGCCGGATAGAAAAACATGACGGTGGACATGTTGTCGTAATTCAGCGGCCAGGTGTTCTTGCCGTACATATGTTTGACAGCATAGCGTCCTTCCATCTCGGCGATGTTGACCAGGGCCGGATGATGGGTGAGGTCACCGGCGGCATAGATATTGTCCTTGACGCAGCAGTTGTCATCGGTTTGCAGAATACCCGGTTTATCCGTTTCTAAGCCCAGCGCCTCGAGCCCCATACGCGAGCGGTCAAAATAACGGCCTATGGAAATAAAGGCGGCATCGGCCTCAATGACCTCGGAATGCCCCTCCTTGAAATCGAGCACCACCTGGAGAAAATCCCGCTGATGGACGATGTCCCGCACCTGGGCCGAGTGAATGATGCGCACACCGTTACGCGCCAGGTTGCCGCTGACGAAATCGGAGACGTCTGTGTCCTCAAAGGGAATGATCCTTCTGGCACGATCGACCAGATAGACTTTGGTCTGGGCGAAGTTGGAAAAGATGGTGGCATACTCACAGCCGATAATACCGGCGCCGATGATTACCAGCCTCTTGGGAAAACACTGGAGGTTGAGAATACCGTCGGAATTGAACACCCGTCTCTGGTCGACGGCGATATGCGGAAAATTCCTGGGCCGCGACCCCGTGGCAATCAGGAAATGATGGGCCTTCACCTCCTCAGTGGTACCGTCGGGGTGTCGTACTTCAATGGCTTTGTCGGAGATGAACCTGCCCCAGCCGTTTTTCAGCGTCAAAGACCCCGGCCCCTCCCACCGTGCCGCTGAATAGCTCTCGATCTGAGAAAGCATCTGGTACTGTTTTTCCTTGGCCGCCTGCAGCACCGAGTCGCGCATTGCGCAGTAGTCCACCGTCAGATTGGCCACCCGATACCCCCGGTCCTGCTTGGCGGCGATGGCGTAATCCTTGGCCAGCTCCCACATGGTCTTGGAGGCCAGCGCCCCCCACATCACGCCCGCCCCGCCGATT
>CAKZOA010000417.1 GCA_937132035.1 uncultured Desulfobulbaceae bacterium
AATGGGATGAAGACTACGCCCGGCGGTACGATGTCGGAGACTCGAGCCTTGATGGCGATACTCCCCCTCCGGGAACTGACCTGCAGCACCTCGCCGTTCTCGATTTCCAGGGCATGCGCATCCTGCGGATTGATCTCGATATAGGCCTCCGGCGCAGCTGCGTCGATATTTTTTGAGCGCCTGGTCATGGTACCGGTGTGGTAGTGAAAAAGCTGCCTACCAGTGGTCAGCACAAATGGATAGTCGTCATCGGGCAGTTCGCTGGAGAGGACATAGGGCACCCTGGTAAACAAGGCCCTGCCGCTGGCATCCCTGGGGAAAGAGTCCTTGAAGAGATACGGGGTTCCCGGATGATCCTCTGTCGGGCAGGGCCACTGCAGGCTCTCTTGGGCCAGCCGTTGATGGCTCACACCGGCCAGCGCCGGCCAGAGCGAGGCTATTTCGGCAAAGATCTGATGCGGTGCCCTGTGCTCGCCACAATCCGAACTGAGGAGGGCAAAAAGATCTTGAAAAATACTGAGATCGTCTCTGGCCTCTCCCGGGGGCGCGACAGCCGGCCGCACCAGCTGCAGCCGGCGCTCCGAGGCGGTGAAGGTCCCCTCTTTCTCGGCAAACGAGGCACTGGGCAGCACCACATCGGCCAGTTCCGCCGTTTCGGTGAGAAATATATCCTGGACCACAAGAAACTCGAGGTTTTCAAAGCCCTTGACGGCATGGCTTAAGTTGGGATCGGACAGAGCCGGGTTTTCCCCGAAAATATAGAGCCCCCGTAACGAGCCGGCAATAATGGCGGAGGCCATTTCCGAAGCGGGCATCCCCGGTTTCTGCGAAAGCGATGTTCCCCAGGCCTGTTCGAATTTCCCCCGCACCACGTCGTCATCGACTTTCTGGTAGCCGGGATAGACGTTGGGCAGACACCCCATGTCGCAGCACCCCTGAACGTTGTTCTGTCCCCTGAGCGGATTGACACCCGCCGAGGGCTTGCCCAAATTGCCGGTGAGCATGGCCAGATTACCCAATGCATGAACATTGTGGGTGCCGAAGATGTGCTGGGTTATACCCATGGCATAATATATGCCGGCACTGCCTGCGCCGGCATATATGCGCGCGGCCCTGACGATATCCTCGGCCGGCACCCCGGTTATCTGTTCGGCGAAGGCCGGAGTGAATTCTTCAAGGCTGGCGGCAAAATCATCGAAACCCTCGGTACGGTCGACGATAAACTTTTTGTCTTCGAGGTTCTCCTGGAGAATTGTCCGCATCAAGGCGTTGAGCAGTACCGAGTCGGTACCCGGCTTATGTCTCAGCCAGAGGGTGGCGAATTTCACCAGCGGTATTCTGCGTGGATCGGCGACGATAAGCTGCGCTCCCCTGCGCACCGCCTCCTTCATGCGCAGGGCGATAATCGGGTGATTCTCGGTGGTGTTGCTGCCGATTACCAGCAGGGCATCGGCATCTGCTATTTCGGCAACGGAATTGGTCATCGCCCCGGAACCGAATTTTGCGGCCAGACCGGCCACGGTGGCGCTGTGTCAGTAACGGGCGCAGTGATCGACATTGTTCGTGCCGAGCCCCGCGCGAAAAAGCTTCTGGAACATATAGTTCTCTTCATTGGTGCACCTGGCAGACGCCAGACCTGCCAGGGCATCAGGACCGTGCTGTTGCCGTATCTTTTGAAACCTGGAAGAGATCAGCTGCAGGGCCTCATCCCAGGAGGCGGCTTCCAGCTCCCCGCCTTTGCGGCGGCGGATCAGCGGCGTTTGCAAACGATCGGGACTGCCAACAAATTCAGAGCCAAAACGCCCCTTAACGCAGAGCCAGCCGCGGTTGTGATTATCCGGGCGCGAGGTGATCCTGGTTATCTCGTTACCGTGGGTATGAACGGTTATGTTACAGCCGCAGCCGCAATAACCGCATGTGGTCTCGGTTTGCCGAACGCCCTCATGTCGAGGAAAGCCGGCCCAGGATTTGGCCGAGAGTGCCCCCGTCGGGCATACCGAGATGCACTGGCCGCAGAACTCGCAGTCGAGTTCACGTTCAAAGGGAGGGCAGATCTTGGCATCGAATCCCCGACCGGCAAAACCGATGGCACCAACTCCCTGAACCTCATCGCAGACCCGCACGCAGAGTCCACAGAGCACACATTTATTCTGTTCACGCAGGACAAAGGGATTGGCGTCGGCAAGGTCATGATCACGCATCTCCCCTTGGTACCGCGACTGCCGCACCCCATAGCGATAGGCCAGCTCCTGCAGCGTGCAGCTGCCTGCTCTGATGCAGACCATGCAATCGTTGGGATGGTCGGAGATCAACAGATCGACGACGTTTTTGCGCAGCCGGTGCAGCTTCTCGCTCTCGGTGGCGACCACCATGCCGTCGACGGCGGGAGTGGTGCAGGAAGTCACCGGTTTGGCCATACCGTCGACTTCTACCAGGCAGAGCCTGCAGCCGCCGTGAGGCTTCATGCGCTCATCGTAGCAGAGCGTCGGCACGTTTACCTTCAGCTTCCTGGCCGCCTCGAGAATCGTGGTGCCTTCGGCGACCTCTACGGGCATGGTGTTGATAGTCAATCGTATGGTCATCATTACTCCTTTAACACGGCGCTGAACTTGCAGGCATCGAAACAGGCGCCGCAGCGAATGCAAAGGCCCTGATCGATGTCATGCACTTTTTTCTTTTCTCCCGAAACGGCATCAACCGGGCAGGCGCGCCGGCACATGCCGCAACCGACGCAGTTGTCGCTGCGGATGAAAAAGGTCAAAAGAGCATTGCAGACACCGGCCGGACATTTCTTCTCGTTGATATGGGCTTCATACTCATGGCGAAAATACTTCAAGGTACTGATGACCGGATTAGGCGCCGACATGCCAAGGCCACAGAGGCTGGAGTCCCTGACATCTTCAGCCAGCGTCTGCAGCAGCTCCAGGTCCTTTTTCTCGCCCTTGCCTTCGGTGATACGGGTAAGTATTTCCAGCAGCCGCTTGGTGCCAATCCGGCACGGTACGCACTTACCGCAGGATTCTTCCTTGGTAAACTGCAGGAAGAATTTGGTTATGCTGACCATGCAGTCGGTTTCGTCAAGCACCACCATACCGCCGGATCCCATCATCGATCCCACCGAATGCAGCCCTTCATAATCCACCGGCAGGTCGATATACTGCTGGGGAATACAGCCGCCGGATGGTCCTCCCGTCTGCACTGCCTTGAATAGCCGGTCGCCTTCGATGCCGCCGCCGATATCGTAGATTATCTCCTTAAGCGTCATGCCCATGGGAATTTCAATGAGACCGGTATTGCGGATTTTGCCTGTGAGGGCGATGACCTTGGTGCCCTTGCTGGTCTCGGTGCCGATGGAAGCAAACCACTGCGGCCCTTTGTTGATAATGGGGGCGACGGTAGCCAGGGTCTCAACATTGTTGATGATCGTCGGCCTGCCCCACAACCCCTTGTTGGCCGGAAAAGGCGGTTTGGCTCTGGGCATGCCGCGGTCGCCTTCGATGGAGGCGATAAGCGCCGTCTCCTCGCCGCAGACGAAGGCTCCGGCCCCAAGCTTGATCTTCAGGGTGAAGCCGAAGTCTGAGTCACAGATGTTTTTACCGAGATACCCTTTTTGTTCAGCCTGAGCAATGGCCGTTTTCAACCGTTCCACCGCCAAAGGGTACTCGGCGCGGATATAGATATAGCCTGTATCGGCACCAATGGCATAGGCGCCGATTATCATGCCTTCTATAACCGCATGGGGGTTGCCCTCGATAACCGAACGATCCATGAACGCGCCGGGGTCTCCCTCATCGGCGTTACAGACAATGTATTTTTGTTCATCGGCACAGACGGCACAGAACCCCCATTTGACCCCGGTGAGAAAACCGGCACCACCTCGACCGCGCAGTCCCGCATCCTTGATGGTTTCGATTACCTGTGCTGGGCTCATGGTCGCCAGCGCTTTCTTCGTCGCTTCGTAGCCCCCGACTGCCAAATAGTCATCGATTGATTCGGGATCGATCTTGCCCAGATCGGCGAGGATGATCTTTTCCTGATGGTCGTGAAAAGTGTGGTAATCTTCGCCCACCAGCCACTCTTCGACAGGACGTCCTTCAACGATGTGCTCCTGTACCAACCTCTTGACCATCCTCTCCTCGACATACTGATAGGTGGTACTTGCTCCACCGGCGGTGATATCGACGAGCACGTCGCGGGCACAGAAGCCACGGCAACCGACCTTGTGCAGCTTGCAGTGTTTTTCCAGGCGGGCACCGGTGACACCGGCTTCTTCAAGCTCTCGCTCGAAGGCCTTCATTACCTGCACCCCACCGGCGGCAATGCCGCCCGTCCCCATGCACACATTGACGGTAATTTCGCTGCTCACACTCTAATCCTTGTAGCTTTTGAGATTTTTGGCCATTTTATCGGGCGACTGCTTGCCATAAACCTTGTCGTTGACGATCACCACCGGGGCAATACTGCAGGCGCCGACACAGTTGACATTCTCCACGGTGAAAAGCATATCGGCGGTAGTCTGCGCTTCACCCTTGAGCTTGAGGTCGCCTCTGAGCCGGTCGATGATTCGCGGCGCTCCCTTGACATGGCAGACGGTGCCGGAACAGACGGTGACGATATTCTTGCCCCGCGGACTGAGGTGGAACTGCGAGTAGAACGTTACAACTCCATAAAATTTCGCAGCGGGAATATCTGCGCGCTTGGCAAACCAATCAATGGCATCCTCGCGGACATAGCCGAACTCATTTTGTATTTGCTGGAGAACCGTTATAATATTGTCTCCGCGGGCAATGGTCCGTCGATATATGGATTCAAGTTTTTCCTGCACTTCTTTCTCCATTCAATAGTTCTCCACTTCCAGGCCCTCGCCTTCAGGCAGGTGGGGTGGCAACAGTCGTCAATCTCCTTGTATCAAAAGGAAACGATAACACTCGTCCATGATAGTGTCACCCCAAAAACTACCACCCTGTGGCACACGCCGGCTATTTGTTAACCATGCCTGTCGATACCGCCAGGGTCTCAGACTGTCGGTCTAGATGCAAATAGCGAAAACATTTCATAAAAAAAGACCAGCTTGATTTTTTCCGGTTATTCCGATGTTCAGCAACTCATTCTCAGGCAGGGGAGTCATGGTGGGGAGGATATAACCGTTCGAAACTCTAAGTGGCAGAATATGGTTATCTGTGCCTGTACTTCTGCACGGCCCCGCAGAGTTCGGTGAGAAACCTTATCGTCTCTTCGTCGGGAGAAATAAATTTAACGCCATAGAAGTTGTCCTTTCCATGGGTGGCTGTGACTTTTTCCTTCATTGTAAAACTCTTCCCCACCCTGCAGCTGATGATCAACAGATCCTCCAGGTTGATCTCCAAATCGGTATATATCTTCAAACCGCCTGCCGACAAATCGACCACTGTGACGCTGCCGCTTTTCAGGGTGTTGGCGTTGTAA
>CAKZOA010000418.1 GCA_937132035.1 uncultured Desulfobulbaceae bacterium
CCTCAGTAAAAGATCACCGAATATAACATTGCCAGTACGAAGGTGAGTAGTTTGTTCACCTACTCCGACAAAAGGTGTCTACTGAGTATATATTTCATCCTTGAATCGGAAGACCCGGATGGACTCGATTTTTCCTACCTGCCCTGTGGTTCCGTACCTCGGCTCATTATCTCGATATAGCGCGCGTAACTAAACAAGCGGTTACGCTTCTGGGAGGTCAACTCCTTCACTATGTCAAGTTGTTCCAGGTGGCCGAGTGCCTTGTTGACAGTAGCCGGAGTTATACCGGTTTTCTCTACCAGTGAACCCGATGTGGCAATCGGATGCTCCATAAGTGCCCTGTAAACGCGCAGAGTTGATGCTGCAGCTCGGCCAAGGCCATTTATTTTGTCGCGGTCATGCATTGAAAGGTTCAGAAGCTGCTGCGACGTTTCTACCGCCTGAGTGGCGGTGACGATGACCGCCTCGGCGAAAAAATCGAGCCAAGCTTCCCAGTCACCTGTCAGGCGGACATTATTAAGCAACTCGTAATAATACTGCCGGTTCGTCTTGAAATAGAGACTTAGATAAAGCATTGGATCCCGCAGCACCTTCTGATCGCACAACAGCAGCGTGATCAGTAAGCGCCCCAGACGACCGTTACCATCAAGGAATGGATGGATGGTCTCGAACTGAACATGGACCAATGCTGCTTTGAGCAAAACTGGGGTAGATTCCGGCTGGTCATAGAGAAAAAGTTCCAGCTTGCTCATACATTCCAGCACCTCTTCTGCCGGAGGTGGAACAAAGGCAGCGTTTCCTGGTCTTGTACCGCCAATCCAGTTCTGGCTTCGCCTGAACTCACCCGGAGCCTGATTGTTACCTCGGCCCTTGGACAACAGCACGCCGTGGATTTCTCGAAAAAGCCGTATCGATAACGGCAGGCCCTCCGCCATCAGGCGCAGACCGTGGTCGAGGGCGGCGACATAGTTACTGACCTCCCGTACATCCTCCAGTGGAACACCTGGCTCTTGGTCCAGCTCGAACAGCAGTAGGTCCGACAACGACGACTGGGTTCCCTCAATCATGGAAGAAAGCACCGCTTCTTTGCGCACGTACATATAGAGAAACAGCGAAGTGTCCGGTAGTAGCGTAGAAACGCTATCCAATCGCCCGAGCGCCAGCATCGCCTCATCGAATTTGCAGCGCAGCTCCGGCGTCCATTCGATAGGCGGACGCGGCGGAAGTGAGGAAGGGACAAAGGCCTGAGCCTTCTCACCTACCGTCGAAATAGTCACGTATTTGCCTTGAAGTTTGCGCTTCATCCATCATACCTTGAAACTAAAATATGATTCGCCCTTATTTTACATTTAAGCCATATCCTAAAATAAAACCTTGGAAAAGAAAGATCAAGCGAATTCCATTGCAGTAGAGATATCCTCTGGCAAGTACATCCTGAACTAAAATCTCGAAACTTGATATACTTCCTGACAACCCGTTGCTTGTTGGTAGAGCTTTTAGGTTTACCTAATTCCTGTGAGGTAAAAATCGTCGATCAGGCAATCAACTGCCACTTTGTTTCACTCCATCTCAATCACCCAAAGTATGGACGTTATGATGTAAGGTCATGCGGACGTAGGCATACGTCCAAGTCAGGTTATCAGGTTATCCCTGAATCTGCATAACAGGTTGATGCCCGACAACCTCTGTTAAGAGGCGGAATGCCTAGCAATGCATTGCAAAACTCCCGTTGGGGATATATTCAGGATACCTCAGCGACCGGGGGAACTCCCGTCAACTCATCCAAAATACCATTGACAGCTCTGGACCGAATGGTCTATATAGACCGATCGGTCTAATAAGCAAAAGGGGGGGTTACAATGAGCTACGGTAAATCGGAACAAACCAGAAAACGCTTGATGCAGGCCATGTCCCGCCTGCTCCAGAGTCAGGGGTTCCATGCCACTGGGATACAGCAGATTTTAAGAGAAAGTGGTATCCCAAAAGGTTCACTATACTACCATTTCCCACAAGGAAAAGCGGAGCTTGCCGCCGGCTCTGTGGAGAACTCTGCTGAAATCGTTTCGCAGATTCTCAGTGAGATCACCCTTGCCGAGTCGGACCCGGTAGAGGCCTTGCGTATATTTTGTGATTTTTACATAGAAGAGCTGGAGCGGGAGAATTTCACACTGGGGTGTCCCATCGCCACAATTACCCTGGAGGCTGCGGCCATCAATGACCAGATACATCAGGCCTGCAAGAGAGGTTTTGCAAAAATGAGCGCCGGTTTTATCGATCTTCTTGTGGGTCAAGGAATTCCGGCAACACGTGCTTCGGAACTGGCCACCTTCGCCTTAGCCTCGATTGAAGGCGCGCTTATTCTCTGCAAAGCACAACGAAGTACCCAACCTCTGGTGACAATCAGAGACAATCTCAGCTCACAGGTGGCAGGTGCCGTTTCAGAACAAAAAAATATTTGAGCCGTTCAGTACGCGATGTTTTTGTATCAGGAACCTCTGCGCTCCCAAAGAGAATTCACTGGCAGATACATCTCTATTTCTTTTACAGGAAAGATGGTTGTGATGAAAAACAGAAAATTTTCCCGAGCTCTCGCCGTTTTCTCTATGTTCCTTATGTTTTCCACTGCCGGTAATGCTGCCGAAACGGGAAGGCACTTTTCCTTTGCGGAGGCCTGGTACTTTGTCGAGAGCAGAAATGATTCACTGAAAGCAGCCCGTTCCAAGGTGCAACAGGCCGAATACGAACAGGAAAGCACCACTCATCTGGATTTCCCCGAGGTATCGTTATCTGCTGCCTATCTGTACCTCGACGATGCCGTTGAACTCACCCCACAGGACATCTTCGCCAGTATGGAAGGAGGTGCGCAGGCAGGCCAGATTGCAGCCGGAATCGCCCACACCTATGGCTTGAACTCTGCGCAGCTGCAATCCGGATTAACCTCTACTATAGCCGAAAGAAAGAATATCAGCAGTTCCCTGGGACTCTCCTGGCCTCTTTACACCGGCGGCCGCATTACAGCAGTACAGGGAATAGCTGCAGACCAGACAGAGGAGGCAAAGCACGACTTCGATCTCAACAGGCTTGAACAGTTCGAATTGCTTACCCGTTATTATTTCGGCACTGTGTTGGCCCGCAAAGTCCTTGAAACCCGGAGAGCTGCAGAGGCCAGATTGAAGAAGCATAATGAACATGCTCTCCATCTCGAAGAGCAGGGACAGATAGCCAGGGTGGAGAGGATGCAGGCTGAAGCCTCCTACGACAAGGCCGTAGTTGAGCGAAAGAAAGCACAGCGCGATCTTGAAATTGCCCGGGTTGCCATAACCCGCTTGATGAAGTCTGCCGAACCGGTCCTCCCCAGCGACGACCTTTTTATAGCCGATACCATGCCGGATATTGACCAGTTTATGCGAGCCACCCTGAGCCGATACCCCGCACTGGAGGTCATTGAGTCTAAAAGAAACCAGGCCGAAGGACTTGCAGCGGTCGAAAGGGGAAAATACCTTCCTTCGGTGGCACTGATGGGCCACTACAGCCTCTATGAAGAGGACAATCTGGCAACAGAGCTGACACCGGAGTGGTTTGTCGGCGTCGGTCTTAAATTTACCCTTCTTGACCGGTCTGGCAGGTCAGAAAAACTATTAGCTGCCAAAAGTGCTGTTGAGCGCCTGGAACACATGAAACACCAGGCCAAAAGTGATCTGTCGGTTCTGGTGGACAAAACATACAGGCACGCTCATCAGGCGATAGAGGAATACCAGGGGCTCCAGTCCAGCAGACAGCTGGCCAGGGAAACGGTGCAGCTTAGAATGAAAGCCTTCAACCAAGGATTGGGAACCTCTCTCGATGTGGTGGATGCCGAACTCTTTCTCGCCTCAATAGAGACGCAGAGAGCCGTCGCCGCATACAATTCCGTTGTCGCCCTGGGAAAACTTTTTGCTATCAGCAACCGGACGCAAGCATTCATTAACTGTCAAAAAAACGAAGGGAAAGGGGAGCATCAATGCGCATTGTAAAACTTTCACTGGCCATTGCCGTACCAACTGCCCTGACGGTTTGGCTCTGCTACACCTTCTGGTACGCTTACCAGCCCGAAGAGGTTCAACTGCAGGGACAGATTGAGGCGGAACACTACAGCATCAGCTCAAAAGTGGCTGGTCGGGTAGACGAAGTTCTTGTCCGCAAAGGCGATATGGTGGAGAAGGGCCAGCTGATATTTACCATCCACAGCCCGGAGGTCGAAGCAAGACTGAAACAGGCAATGGCTGGCAGAGAGACCGCCGCAGCGATGGCCCAAAAGGCGGATAAAGGCGCCAGAGAGCAGGAAATTGAAACAGCGCGTGACCAGTGGCAGCAGGCAAAAGCTAAGCTTGAACTGATGGAGAAAACCTATCGTCGGATCAATACCCTTTTCAATGAAGGGGTTGTGCCGGAACAGCAACGAGATGAGACATATGCAAAGCTGCAGTCTGCACGATTCGACGTAGATTCCGCCTTTCAAATGTTTCAGATGGCAGAGGAAGGCACCAGACAAGAGGAGAAACTGGCAGCTGCAGGAAATGTGCGAAAGGCGGAAGGTGCCGTTGCCGAAGTCGAGGCATATGCCGCCGACACCCGTATTACGAGCTGGCACCGCGGTGAGGTCGCCCAGGTTTTTCTCCGCAGTGGCGAGCTTGCCCCCCAGGGCTTTCCCGTTGTTACCATAATAGATATGGACGATGCCTGGGCCGTCTTTCACGTACGGGAAGACAGGCTGTCTGAATTTGAAAAGGGACAGGAGTTTGAGGTGGTCATTCCTGCGCTCGGTCAGGACAGTCATACCTTCAGGGTTGATCATATAGCCGTTATGGGGGACTTTGCAACATGGCGGGCCACCACCGCTGATTCCGGATTTGATATGCGCAGTTTCGAGGTAGAGGCACGTCCCGTATCGCCACTGTCCGGGTTGCGAGCCGGCATGAGCGTGCTGATACAGTGATCTCTCCGATGTCTTTCAGCCAGCTGCTGCGCCGTGAAGTAACGGACCTCTACCGCGACCCCTGGCTTCTCTCTCTGGCAAGCTGGGTTCCTCCCCTGCTCTTTACCGTAATGTACTGGCTCTTTTCTCAAGGAATAGCCACCGATCTACCCATCGGAATAGTGGATCTGGATAAAAGCGGAATGTCGCGCTCGCTCGCCAGACACTACAACGCAGCCCCGTCTCTTACCGTAAGCAACGACTACATCTCGATTGAACGCGGTACCAGAGCCTTGCGTGCCGGTGAAATATACGCGCTTGTTGTGCTGCCAGAGGGCCTGGAAGAGGAGACGGTAAGGCGATGGGCACCCCAGGCTACCGTTTTTGTCAACAGTCAGTTTCTTCTTATTGAAAAGATTGTCAGCTCCGCTCTGCGGCAGGCACATGGAACTTTTGTTACCAGAGCAGAGGTGGTGAACAATCTGGCGACGAAAATACCCGTCATTGACGTGGCGTTGTCTTCGGCACTGCCCATAGGAAGCCAGATAACACCGCTTTTTAATATGAACAAAAATTATGCTCAATTTCTGGTTTCCGCCATTCTGCCCGCTATCTGGCAGATACTGATAATTGCCAGCACCACTCTTTCAATGGCGCTGGCGCAGCGCCGATATGGCATAGGCTTGTGGCTTGGCCATTCACCCTGGAGCAGTCTGGCGGTGAAAATGGGGGTTCTCACGCTTATATTCTTGCTGCATGGCGTCTTTTTCCTCACGCTTATGTATGTCTGGCTGGGCTGGCCAATGCGGGGTAGCTGGCCGTTGCTTTTTGCCGCCCAGGCATTGACAGCTGGCGTCAGTGTCGGCGTGGGTTGCCTTTTCTTTCTTCTCACCCGGGATGCTGCGCGCTGCTTGAGTCTGGCGGCGGCCTATGTCGCACCGGCCTTTGCATTTATGGGGGTAACCTTTCCTGTTTCCGACATGACCTTGCCCGCCCGTATCTGGAGGAGTTTCATCCCTGTCTGTCACTATATAGAAATACAGTTTCCGCAGGTGAACTATGGAGTTGCCGCCTCATCGGCGCTTCCCCAGTTGGGTCATCTGAGCCTGTTTGTGCTGCCCTTGCTTTTTGCCTTTATTCTGGCAGATAGGCAGAGTCTCAGGCGAGGTGGCCAGATGCCAGGGGAGCGCACATGAGCTTTTTTGAACTGCTGCGGTGTGAACTGAGGGCTATCTTCACAAATCCGGCGATTCTCCTCACAGTATTTGGCGGCGTGGTCTTTTACTCATTTCTCTACCCCCTCCCCTATGCCAATCAGATTCCCCGGGAGCAAAGGATCGTCGTTGCCAACCTCGATGAAAATCAGTTGAGCAGACGTTTGGAGAGGATGGTTGATGCTACTCCGCAGGTCCACATTGCCGCGCGGACATATTCACTCGAGGAGGCTCAGAGAATATTTTTTGAACAGAGAATGGCCGGGCTTTTGGTTATTCCGGAACATTTTTACAGGGACCTGCTGCTTGGTCGCCAGCCGACACTTTCCTATGGAGGAGATGCCAGCTATTTTCTCATATATGGTACGGTATTGCAGGGCCTGGCTGCAGCAGGAGAAACCCTCGCCGCCCAGGTGAAGATTAAAAAAATGATCGGATCCGGCCAGGCACTGGCTCTTGCAAAGCAGCAGTATACCGCCATGCACCTGAATCTCAGATCGGTTTTCAACCCGACCGGCGGTTATGTTAATTATGTTATTCCCGCGGTCTTCATATTGATTCTGCACCAGACACTTATCATCGCTGCGGGAATTCTTGGCGGAGGCCAGAATGAAAAGAATGCCGAAGGAGCGCCCGGCTACTGGCGTGATGCTGCGCCTCTACAGCTTCTGGTGGCCCGAAGCAGCATTTTCGTCCTGGTCTATTGGCTTCTCTGTATGTACTATTTTGGCTTCAGCTTTTCGTTTTATAACATTGCTCGGCATGCCGGTTTTGCCGAACTCAATCTGGTAATACTGCCCTTTCTGCTCGGCGCCGCTTTTCTCGGTATCTGCCTTGGGCTGATCTTGCCGCGTCGTGAGCTTGCCACTCTGCTGGTCCTGTTGAGCTCCATGCCCCTTGTTTTTACATCCGGGTTTATCTGGCCTCCAGAGGCAATCCCTGCCCTGCTGAGAGACCTGGCTCAATTCATCCCTGTTGTGCCCGCCACAAAAATGTTTCTTGGCCTCAACCAAATGGGTGGGGAGTTCTCCTCACTCCAGACACATTGGTACCAGATGTGGCTCTGCGTTCTTCTGTATGGCCTTCTCGCCTGGCTGCTGCTCCACGTTCAGCGGCGCCGCTGTGCCGTAAAGCCTCCCGAGGGGAAAGAATCCGGCCAGAAAGAAGTGGTAGAA
>CAKZOA010000419.1 GCA_937132035.1 uncultured Desulfobulbaceae bacterium
TGCAAAGACCCTGAGAATAAGGCACCTCAAAATACTGAAAAATCCACTTCGCCATCTCCCCAGAGCGTGAACGGCAAAAAAAACTCATCAAGGTAACCTATTCATGACAGGTATTGCTCCTCAATATAGCCAGCGGGAAGAACTGGCCAATGTCGTCACCCATGGTATTGGCGCACTCCTTGCGATAAGCGCATTGATACTTCTCATTGTTTTTTCATCACTTAATGGTACCGCCTACCATATTGTCAGCAGTGCTGTTTTCGGGACCTGTTTGCTGGTGCTTTACACCATGTCAACTCTATATCATTTCGTGAAAAAGGAAAAAATCAAACAGGTCTTTCGTCTCCTTGACCATTCTTCTATTTTTCTGCTTATTGCCGGAACATATACACCCTTTACTCTGGTCACACTGAACGGAAAATGGGGCTGGACACTCTTTGGGCTCGTCTGGGGACTTGCAGTTGCTGGAATAATAGCAGAATTCGCCACAAGACAGAAATATAAGAAAATCTCTCTTGTTCTATATGTTGGCATGGGATGGCTTATTATTATAGCAATAAAACCGCTCATTAACACAATCCCTGCCGGGGGAATGATACTCTTGGTCTGCGGCGGATTAAGTTATACACTGGGGATAATATTTTATATTTGGAAGTCTTTGATTGGCAACCATGCAATATGGCATCTTTTTGTATTAGCCGGCAGCATACTCCATTTTTTTGCAGTATTTTTCTATGTTATTCCTTAGCCCCAATATTTCACGTGTTTACTGAGTTCACCTTCTCCGATCATCTTTAAAGGTGCAAACTGTACTTTGTGAAAAACATCTATTATACTAGATAAGAACTTGATATTACAGCGTATATAAAAGATAAAATCGGTTTTTTTATAAAATATTGGTGTTAGATGGTTACATATAAGAGCTCTTCAGGTTTATCCTCTATAAAAGAAACGATTCTTTCAACCATCTACTCCAGGTTTGCCAAATGGGCGACGAGTGAACAGTTCTGCTGTAAAGCGGGTTGCTTCACTTGCTGCAGTACAAATGTAACCATAACGGCCCTCGAAGGACTGCAAATTCTAAAATACTGCGAACATGAAAACCTTACTCAGTGGCTAGGGGAGCAACTTGTAAAATGCTCGCTCCGTTCTGCTCCTGAGCAGACTACAAATGAATTTGTTGCGACTGTCTTGAATAAACAAACAGCACCGAGCCCCTACAAACATGTGGAAGGAAGATGTTTTTTTCTCCAAGACGAGATGTGCTTAATATACCCAGTACGTCCATTCAGCTGCCGCTGCTTCGCTTCAACTACGCCATGCTCTACGTGTGATACAGCAACTGTTCCCGATACCTACTTATACGGTAGCACTGCTGCCATGCAAATAATAGAACACCTCGGACAGTTCAACTCCTGGGGATTCATGTGTGATATTCTTGTAGAGCAGGCTCATCTCAATAATTACTCAAAAATCATTAAAGCCACCCAGCCATCAGAACAAATTATCTCAGCGAAATCCCGACTTCGAGCCGCTCAACCCATTGCTGGTTTTATTTTTCCTGAGAACGAAAACAACAGTATCTCAGCTTTGCTCCAATCAGTTTTTTCAGCCAAAATAGACTCCCGTACCGTGGAGCAAATTCTTAATGGCGAGAAAGCATGACCCCCAAAGGAAAGCCAATTATTGATAATAGGGTTGCAATACCTCAAAATAAATGTAAAAATTAGGCCGTCATCTCAGGAATACTTTATATTTTTTGAAGTCTTCATATAGAGATCATATAGGCAAAAAAAACTCCGAAGTACACTCTGTAACAATAGATCAAACATCTGTTCATTATTGCTAAATAACTCATAGTCGTATTAAAAATCAGGTTAGATGCCTGTTTTCTAAAGTTATTTATCACGTCAACTTTTCCTTTATTGTTGACAAATTTCAGGAGTGATATATGCCCGCGAACATAAGAGGAGAGCGGTCTTCTTTTTTTTCAGTAAAAAATACTGTTCTTTTCTTCCTCTGTGCTGCAGGCATACTGCTCATAACAATTTTCTTCATTCTTCACTATCTCCACCAAAAAGCCTTTCTAGAACAGGAACAACTCACCCAAACCCTGCGCGATGATATCAACAGACATCTTGAGTCAAATTTTCGTTCAACCTGCAGAGCCTTAAGCCAGCAGAAGGCCGTTCTTGATCTTTTTCCCAGTCCAGTCAGTGACACCACCCATCGAGCAACTTTACTGCTCAACTCAAGTACAGAAATCCTTGGCGCAAATATCATCTATATACTTGATAAAAATGGATATGTTATCGCTTCTTCTTTTACCGAAACTGGTGATACTCTCTACGGCAATAACTACCAATTTCGACCATATTTCTCCCGGTCCATCCAGGGAGAAGATTATATTTATGCAGCCCTCGGGGTAACAACAGGTAAAAGAGGTATATATTTCAGCAGTCCCATAAAAAATAAAAATAATGATGTTGTAGGAGTTACCGTAATTAAAAACGGTCTCGACAACATAGATAAGATTATCTTGAAAGCTGCAAACCGGGGCCCCGTGATTATTCACAATAAAAATGGTGTGATTTTCGCTGCCTCAGAGGATTCCTGGTTATTCCATACAGCCAAACAGATTTCTGCTCAAAAACGCCAAGAGCTTATTCAGTCAGGTCAATTTGCCAAAGCTCAACTGAAACCACTGCCTATTGACCTGACCAAGCATACGGTTATTTTCGAAGGCAAAACATATACCGTTCATTCACAACAACTCACTCTCCAGGGCTGGTCCGTTGCTACTCTTATGCCAAAGCACTCGGCTTTGCCCGTAATTATTATTGTCTGTCTGATTTTTACTATTCCAGCGTACTTTTTTTTCCTCAAAATCAAGCACTTCCAAGATGAAATTGGTTATAAAGAAAAAATAAACAGACAAAATATTCATCTCAAACGACTCAATGAAGAGATGAAAAACGAGATAGAGGAACGTAAAGAAACAGAACTGGCCCTAAAACGTGTGAGCCAGCTTGAACTGCAATACAGAATGCTTTTTGAACAATCAAAGGACGCCATCACCATCGTTTCTGAAGATGGTCAATTTCTTGAGGCAAACCATGCCTTTTCCTCTATGATGGAGTGCAGCCGGGAAGATGTGTTTGCGATGAAGCCTGTCGACTTCTGGTTAAATGAGCAGGAAAGGCGTAACTGGCTGAAACTCATTGAAGAAAAAGGGTCAATAACCGATTATCACAGTAAGCAGAAAACCAAAAATGGGAAAATACTGGATCTCAACCTGACCACAAACGCCACCACCACTGAAGATGGAAGTGTCGTCTATCTTAGTATTCTGCGCGACATTACCAAAAAACTTGAAAATGAGCAGAAACTGCTCATCGCCAAGAATGAAGCTGAGCAGGCAAGTCTGGCTAAAAGCAACTTTCTGGCAAATATGAGCCATGAAATACGAACACCCATGAATGGTATCATCGGCATGACCAATATCGTTTTGGAAAGTGATCTTACAGACGAACAACGCAACTATCTTATCATGGTCAGATCCTCCGCCGACAGACTTCTTGATATTATTAATAATATTCTTGATTTTTCAAAAATAGAAGCGGGCCGGCTGGAACTTGAAGAAGTTACTTTCGATATCAGGGATAAATGCGATGAACTTCTCTCGCTGATGGAAATTAAAGCTCGTAATAACAACGTCAGATTATCCCTGAAGATGGCCGAGGATATACCCCGAAAAATTATTGGTGATTCAACCAGACTCATGCAGATCCTGATTAATTTGACCAACAATGCCATTAAATTCTCCCGGGATGGGAAGGTTTCAATTCAGGTGAACGCAGATAAGGTTTCCCCTCCAAACATCCTCCCTGTCTCTATTAAAGTTAACGATACAGGTATTGGTATTCCCAAGGAAAAGCAGGATGCTATTTTTGAATCGTTTGCCCAGGCAGACATTTCGACAACAAGAAAGTATGGCGGTACAGGACTTGGACTTACCATCTCCGCCCAACTATGCCGACTGATGGGAGGTAAAATAGGTCTTAAAAGCGAGCCCGAAAAAGGAGCCACCTTCTGGTTCACCATTCCATTTCGTCTTCCAGAAGATATCAGGCAATATCATGGTTTTGAACATGGTAAGACCATGCATAGTGCGCTTTCCCGGCATGAACGATTCCAAAATATCAAAATTCTTCTTGCCGAAGATGATCACATCAACAAAACCCTTGCCATTGCAGTCCTGGAAAAGGCCTCCCTTAACGTGACCGCAGTTGCCAACGGTTTGGAAGTAGTCGAGGAGTCAGCAAGATCTTCATATGACCTCATTCTTATGGATATACAAATGCCCGAAATGGATGGTTACGAAGCAACACGGGCAATTCGGCGCAGAGAATTAGAGCAGTCTCGACATACTCCCATCATAGCAATGACGGCACATGCCATAAAAGGAGACAAAGAGAAATGTTTACTCGCCGGAATGGATGACTACATTACCAAACCAATTGATGCATCTGAATTATATATGATGATAGAGCGTCACCTGCTCCAAAGAGTTCTGGTTACCGATGATGATTTACCAAGTTTGGAACAAACAGGACAGCTTTTCACCGAAATGGGCTGGCAGGTGACATTAGCAGAAAATATCGATCAATGCTTTTGGGAATGCCGCAATTCCACATTTGATTTAATCATAGTGGATCTTGCCATGATACGATCCCGTATCAATAAATTAAATTCCGCCATTGAAAAGCGTACAGCTGAAACTGGAAAGCATACCACCCTTAAACTTATGGCAACCTCTGTTGATGATGATATCAAAGAGACATTTTCCTCGACCTACTTAGATACCATCTTAATCAAACCGCTCAATCATGACGTACTTATAAGGAGTTTGGGAACCACGTCATAGTCGTCCCCGATCATATTTTGGGAACAGTTAATTTTCAAATTGTGAACGGAACTGTTCATACCCTTCTTTCTGCAGATCAGCCGCTGGAACAAAACGCAGTGCTGCGGAGTTAATACAATACCTTAATCCTGTCGGTTCCGGACCATCATCAAAAACATGACCAAGATGCGAATCTCCATGTTTACTGCGAACCTCTGTGCGTACACTAAAGAGCTTTTTATCAACCCTCTCCACTATATTTTCTTTAATCAGCGGCTTCGAAAAACTTGGCCACCCGGTTCCAGAATCAAATTTATCCTTGGAGCTGAAAAGAGGCTCGCCGGAAACAACATCTACGTAAATTCCCTGGTCTTTATTGTTCCAATATTCATTACCAAATGGAGGCTCCGTCCCTTCTTTCTGTGTTACTTCATATTGACGGGGTGAAAGAGTAGAACGTAGAATGTCATCGGAAGGCTTGGTGTATGTTTCTTCTTTTATGTTTCTATCCTGCCATTTTTGTTTGATGAAATCCGCTCTCCCAGACCCCTTTTTGTATGCGTTATAATGGAGAATATTTTTAAGATAGTAATCCTGATGGTACTCTTCAGCCAGATAAAATGGTGTTGCAGGAAGGATACTGGTAACAATAGGACCATCAAATATTCCCGAGGCTTCCAGATCTTTTTTGGATTGTTCTGCTACCCGCTTCTGTTCTTCGTCATTATAGAATATTGCGGTTCGATAATGGTTTCCTCTGTCAGCAAACTGGCCGCCATCGTCAGTCGGATCAATCTGCCGCCAGAAAATTTCAATTAACTCCAAGTAACTTACCCGCTCCGGATCAAAAGTAACCCTCACTGATTCATAATGATCTGTCTGTCCTGAAGAAACCTGTTTGTAATCAGGGTCCTTTGTAGTTCCTCCTGAATATCCGGCAACAACCTCAATAACGCCTTCCTGCTGCTCAAATGGCGGTTCCATGCACCAGAAGCAGCCACCACCAAAAATTGCAACTTCTGTTTTTGACCCAGCTCCCGCTTCTGACGTCATGCTTACACCTCCTAATATTATGAATACTGTCATAAGAATATAACGCATCTGATAATTCCTCTTTTCCATTATTTTCAGGGTTCCAGACCAAAATAATATTCATTACCAAGAAGAGTGACAAGATAGTAGGAGATTTTCATTTCATAATCGTCTACATTAAGACTCTGGTTTACATTCTCTTGCAGAATTGGGGATCAGAAAATTCAAAATATTTCTGTTTCAAAATCTTACCTCCATTGCTATAGTGGCCGGCATGACTACATCAAAAAATACCCAACGTACAAAGTTTATTTTTGTTACTGGCGGTGTCCTCTCTTCTCTGGGAAAAGGACTCGCAGCAGCAGCAATCGGTGCCCTTCTTGAAAGTCGAGGATTAAGCGTAACTTTCCAAAAACTGGACCCGTACATCAATGTTGATCCCGGGACGATGAATCCCTTTCAGCACGGTGAAGTGTTTGTCACCGATGATGGTGCCGAAACAGATCTCGACATGGGCCATTACGAGCGCTACACCAATGCCGTAATGTCTCAGAAAAACAACTATACCACTGGTCGAATATACCACTCGGTCATCAGCAAGGAGAGACGCGGCGAGTATCTTGGCGGTACTGTTCAGGTTATTCCTCACATTACCGATGAAATTAAGGCTGCTGTGCTTCAGCTTGACGGCACTGCAGATGTTGCCATAATTGAAATTGGTGGTACGGTGGGTGATATTGAGGGTTTACCTTTTATTGAAGCCATTCGACAACTGCGTGTTGATTTAGGCCGAGGGTATGCGCTTTATATTCATCTCACCCTGGTACCCTATATAAAAGCGGCCGGTGAGGTGAAAACCAAACCGACGCAGCACTCGGTCCGTAAGCTTCAGGCTGATGGTATTCAGCCGGACATTCTTGTCTGTCGTACCGAAGTTCCCATTGATGACAGCTTGAAAGATAAGATGGCCCTTTTCTGTAATGTTCCCAAAGATGCTGTTATAACTGCAATTGATGTGGATACCATCTATGAGGTACCGCTGCATTTTCATCAGGAAGGACTTGACAGCAAGATCCTTGAACTGCTCAATGTATGGACAGGCTCTCCGGATATCAGGCCATGGGTTAATCTGGTCAATAAAATTAAAAATCCGAAACACAGTGTTAACATTGCCATAACCGGTAAATACATCGACCTAACAGAATCATACAAAAGCCTTCATGAAGCTCTGGTACATGGCGGCATTGCCAATGAGACCCGGGTGAATCTTCACTATATAAGTGCAGAGGATCTTGAAGAGAGTGGTGCAGAAGAGTTGTTGAGCAAATGTGACGGAATTCTTGTTCCCGGAGGTTTCGGGCAAAGGGGCGCAGAGGGAAAAATTAAGGCAATTAACTATGCCAGGGTCAATAAAATACCATTCTTTGGTATATGTCTGGGAATGCAGCTGGCTGTCGTGGAATATTCCCGAAATGTTGTAAAGCTCACTAAGGCCAACTCTACAGAATTTGTATCAACAACACCGGATCCGGTTATTTACCTGATTAAAGAGTGGTATGATTATCGAAATGAGATAATCCAGACCCGTGACGAAAATGCTGATTTCGGTGGAACACTTCGCCTTGGTGCCTATCCCTGTGTGCTCAAGGAGAATACGCTGGCGTCTGCAGCCTATAAAACAGATGAGATATCCGAGCGGCATCGCCATCGATATGAGTTTAACAATGCCTACCGTGAACAGCTCGAGGAGAACGGCATGGTCGTCTCTGGCGCTTCGCCAGACAACAATCTTGTTGAAATCGTCGAACTTGAAGATCATCCATGGTTCCTCGGCTGCCAATTCCATCCGGAATTTAAATCAAAACCGATGACACCGCACCCGCTATTCCGTGATTTCATAAAGGCTGCACTCGAAAACAGCAAAAAATAATGGTTAACATGCTGACTGAAACCATCACCATTCCTACACCTCAAGGTGCTGAACTGAAAGTAGGCGATGGTCATCCGATGCTGCTCATTGGTGGTCCCTGCGCTCTCGAATCAGAAGAAATTGCCCGGCAGGTCGCAGGCACCATGCAGGAAATTTGCGCAAACCTCGGATTATCCTACGTTTTTAAAGCATCATATGACAAAGCCAACAGAACTTCGATTGAATCATACAGAGGCCCTGGGCTTGAGAAAGGTCTTGAGGTTCTTGGACGTATTCGACAGGAGTTTGGTGTACCTATAGTCTCCGATATTCACCTTCCCAGCCAGGCTGCTATCGCTGCAGAAGTTCTCGATATATTGCAAATTCCAGCATTTTTATGTCGACAAACA
>CAKZOA010000420.1 GCA_937132035.1 uncultured Desulfobulbaceae bacterium
CGCCGCCAAGGCCGGCTTGAATGGTGCCAGCAGGTCGGTGGCTGCCGAGGTCGCCCGACTGGGTATCCGTCTCAACGTCGTCGCCCCGGGCCTGATCGCCACCGACATGATTGAAAACGCCCCCCGGGACCGGATCAAGGAAATGATCCCCATGGCCCGCATCGGCCGTCCTGAAGAAGTGGCCAAAGTCGTCGGCTTTCTCTGCTCTGATGATGCCAGCTATGTCACCGGCCAGATCATCTCCGTCAACGGCGGCATGTTCTGATGAAGCGTATACTCTTCCTGCTCATCCTCTGCTGCCAGTGCAGCCCATTTGCCACCGCTTTCGCCCGGGACGAGGCCCATCCATTCCGACTGCAGTCGATACAGGCCCGCTTCGTCCAGGAGAAGAACATGAAGATTCTCGCCCGGCCGCTGGTATCCACGGGCAGCTTCACTTTCGAAGCCCCGCAATCGCTACGCTGGCAGTATCATCAGCCGGTGGCCTCTCTGCTGTTGATGCACAAAGGCACAGTACGTAAATTCGTCGGCCGTGACGGCACCCTGGTCGAGGAGAAAGGGGCGCAGCTCGACGGCATGCAGATGGTGCTGCCCCACCTCAGCGACTGGCTCAACGGACGGTTCGGCGACACCGACATGTTCAAGGTGGCCTCTGCCGATGAGCATCGCCTCCTACTTAAACCGCAACAGCAGGGGATGGCCCGGCTGATTTCCGCAATCGATATCATTTTCAGCGAAACACCAGGCCTCATCGATGCCATAATCCTGCACGAGGGCTCCGATGCCACCACCACCATAACCTTCAGCGAACGGATCCTCAACGAAGACATCTCCGACGAGGTTTTCACCAGCAAATGAGAAGTATTGGCGCCATTGTCACAGCACTCGTACTCGTCTTCGGATGCGCCGACCGGGGAAGAGATCTTTCCCGCCTGCCGGCGCTCTCCGGCGAATTTGCGATCGAGGACTGCAGCAGCCTTTTTCCCGCTCGCGGCTGGCAGTTCGTCCACTCCATTGATTTTACCATGGACAACGGCTACGGCACCACTGTCCTCGGCGTCACCACCCTGGAGTCCGCGCGCATCCGCTGCGCCCTGCTCAGCGTTGAAGGGTTCACCCTCTTCGAGGCACTTTTTGACCGAGACACCGGACTCGCCATCCTCAGGGCCGTACCCCCCTTTGACACCGCTGAGTTCGCCGAAGGCCTGATAGCCGATATCCGAACGATCTTTCTTCCCCCCCCGGGGGATATGCATCCTGGCCTGACGCAGGACGGAAAAAGGATATGCCGCTTCACCACCGCCGAAAACAGGATAAGCGACATCATCATCGCCGACGAAAAATGCCCGCAGATACAGACCTACTCCCCAGACGGTCTGCTGCAGCGCCTGGTTTCCGGCCGCGACTGCCGAAGAAGCCAGGCAGGCTTCATCCCCCGCTATCTGGAATTGCACAGCTACGGCAGATCCGGCTATACCTTGAAAATGAATCTACTCCGCACAGACAGAATACCATGAAGTTCAAACTGATCTATCCCAAATGGGCCAAGCTCGACAGGCAGACAGAGTTTCACCTCCCCCCTCATGGTCCGGTGGTTTTCGCCGCCGCCCTTCCCGAGTATGTCGATATTGATTTTGTCGACGAAAATCTCGAGGAGATCGACTTCGACGATGATGCCGACATAATAGGCATCTCGATGATGCTGACCGTGCAGGTCAAGCGAGGCTGGGAAATAGCCGACATCTATCGCCGCAAAGGCATCACCGTGATCTTCGGCGGCATTGCCACCATGCTGCATGCCGAGGAAACCATGGAACATGCCGACTCGGTTTTTCTGGGCGAAGCCGAAGGCCGCATGGAAGAGGTGCTTGACGATTTCCGAAAAAACCGGCTCAAGCGCCGCTATGATTATATCGACGACAGACCGGACATCTCTCTGGTGGGTCCGGCGCGCAGAGACATCCTCAACCGGCGCCTCTACAACTATAAAGGCGTGCAGATGGTCGATCTGGTGCACGCCTCACGCGGCTGCCGCTTCAACTGCTACCCCTGCGCCGTCTCCTATCTGGGCGGCAGAGTCTTCCG
>CAKZOA010000421.1 GCA_937132035.1 uncultured Desulfobulbaceae bacterium
ACGGCTTTTCGGGCCTTTGCCCCCGTTATCACTTCGTCACTCATCATCGTGTGCTTGCAGAATATGGGGGAGATACGCCACAGGGGAGACAAAACTACAAAGAGGCTTTGGCGACGCAGCTGCAGAACGGTTTCAACCTCAAGGCCATGATCTCTAAACAGAACGTTCTTGGCAGCCGCTCGTTTATCGAAAAAATCAAAAGGCAGCATCGTGACGGCACGGCTGGAGACAACCGCTATGGAGGATCTCGGCACGATTACTCCCTTAACCTGGAAATTATTCTTGAGGAACTCCAGCGCTGCCTGCGCTGTGATCGCCGCACGCTGCTCGATCATCCAGGAGAGGTACGCCTTGTCGCCATGGACATGCTCTATCGCTACGGGGGTCTTACCAACGCCCAAATCGGCGGACTCATGGCACTCGACTACACATCCATCAGCTATGGCCGCAAGATCATAGCCGGCAGGCGCCTGGACGACCAGTCCCTCAATGCCCGGATGATTTTTGCCGAAAAGCGTCTTGCCCGTCTCCAAAGGCCCTGAGGGCTCGCTTGCCTAGGCATTGCCGCCTGGAATCTTCTTGGTAAGGTGCACGGCCGGCCGCGCCCTTTTCTTGCGCACCCGCATATTAAGGAGTTCAACGCCTACGGAAAAGGCCATGGCGAAGTAGATATAGCCTTTGGGAACGTGTACATCGAATCCTTCTGCTATCAGAGTAAAACCGATAAGCAGGAGAAAGGAGAGGGCCAGCATTTTGATCGTCGGGTGTTTATCGACGAAAACGCCAATGGAGCGGGCGGCCATGAGCATCACACCGATGGCGACAATGATCGCTATCACCATGATCGATACATGGTCAACCAGGCCAACCGCTGTAATAACCGAGTCGAGAGAAAAAACCACATCGAGCACAGCAATCTGGATCAGTATCGAGGTAAAACCGGCATATTTTACCGGCGCTTCGGTGTCTCCAGGAATTTCCAGGCTGGCGTGTATTTCATGGGTGGACTTCGCCAGCAGGAAAAGACCGCCGATGACGAGAATGATATCACGGCCGGAAACTTCCTTACCGAAGAGAGAAAACCAGGGTTCGACAAGCCCCATGACCCAGACGATGCTGAAAAGCAGGAGCAGACGGCTGACGAGCGCCAGCATCAGGCCGAGTTGCCGGGCACTGTTGCGCCGGTGCTCCGGCAACCTGGCAACGAGAATGGAAATGAAGATGATGTTGTCTATGCCGAGGACGATCTCCAGCGCTATCAGGGTGGTCAGGGCAACCCATGCCTCCGGGGAGCTAATCCATGCAAACATATATATCTCCTTGTTCCTGCAATATTGCCGGTACGCACGGATATCGATAAACGTACCGGAAGGTATAACCGCTTTCCTGAGGATAACCACCTCGGAATTACGGGTGTGGTCTTCTCTGAGAGTAGAACGGCTCACCGCTCATGGCAAGGAAGAAGTAGCGGCGGGGAGACAAAGTCTTTCGAGGATACAGACAGTGACGATCATCCGCGGTAAGCAGCGTATCACCCGGTGGTGCCGGGTCAAATGTGGTGATTACCGGAAATACACGTATCGTTCACATCAGCTTGAACTTCTCAGGAGGGGCGGGAGAGGTCGTTTCTCGGGTGTCCAGCAGCCTGGACGGCTGC
>CAKZOA010000422.1 GCA_937132035.1 uncultured Desulfobulbaceae bacterium
CGATAACAAAGGCTTGTACTTGACAAGCTGTGTGAAAGGAACCGGGTGAGCCTCAACAACTTCGGCATCGACCGTAATCTGCTTGTAGATTCTGCCGATATGATCATTGCCGAATCACTAAAGGACGATGTCAGCTTCAACCGCAGAAAACTCAATACCACCGGAGCATTATATCAGCTTGCAAAAAGGGCGCGAGTCCACTATTTCGACAGCGGGATAGCCCGCCCCGGCGGCTATGGTCAGCGGTCTATTTTACAATCCTCCTCAGCAAAAGGGGCTGCATCCGGTTTTCTGACGATGGTTGATCAGGTGGTTGCGGCCAATGCAATGGCGATTGTGCCCGACGATGGCGACGCTGTGCTGATGGACGGCACCTCTGTTGTGCTTGGTTCTTTCCTTGCTCTTGCGCCTTTGGCATTGCCTGGAAAACAGGAAACCTGACCAGAGCTCTGACGGTCAGTGAAAAATACAATTTTTATCTTGCCATGCACGATACGCTCTCCGCCCCCAGAGTAATCCTATTGCCGGATAACCCGGCTAAGAGGCATTAAGAGCGTTGGCGATGAAGACCAGCAGTGTTTCATCGGCCCGCCTTCTTGATTCTCCTTTTTCAGGTATTACGATGTCAGTATACCCAAAGTAGCACCTCATCAACAACGAGCTTCCAAGGACAGCAAAAAAACAGATCGAAAAAGCTTTTTTCCACACCGGCATAGCACTCAGGATCGTTAAAGAGCAGAGGAATTTATCTCCATGAGGCACAAGAGCACACGGACAGGGAATACCACACTATCACGCTACCAGTATAACTTACACAGGAGGTAAGGTACCATGGAACACGATCACAAGAGTAATCGCCGCATTGTGCTTGCATCCCGACCGGATGGTGCACCGACTGAAGAGAACTTCCGCCTGGAGGAAACCGAAAGACCGTCCCCTGAGGAAGGAGAGGTGCTGCTGCGCAGTATTTACCTGTCGCTTGACCCTTATATGCGCGGCCGGATGAGCGATGCTCCCTCCTATGCCCCTCCGGTGGATATAGATGCTGTGATGGTGGGTGCTACTGTCTGTAAAGTTGAAGAGTCCCGAAATCCTGATTTCACGACAGGCGAATGGGTTCTGGCCTATAGCGGCTGGCAGCTCTATGCAGTCTCGGACGGGTCTGGTCTCATCAGCTTGGGCAAAAACCCCGAAAAACCATCATATGCTCTGGGAGTTCTGGGAATGCCTGGATTTACTGCCTATATGGGGTTGCTTGACATTGGTGAACCGAAGCAGGGTGACACCCTGGTGGTGGCTGCTGCCACCGGTCCGGTAGGAGCCACGGTGGGACAGCTCGGCAAATTGAAAGGGTGCCGGGTGGTAGGGATTGCCGGGGGGCCTGAAAAATGCAGCTATGGCAAAGAAATGCTTGGTTTCGATCAGTGTCTTGACCATAAAGATCCAGATTTCGCCGATCAGCTGAAAGGCGCCTGTCCAGATGGCATCGACATCTACTACGAGAATGTCGGCGGAAAAGTGTTCGACGCCGTTTTGCCTTTACTGAATACCGGAGCGAGGATTCCGGTCTGTGGCCTTGTCTCCAGATACAATGCGACCAAACTGCCGGATGGTCCTGATCGATTATCGGTTCTTATGGGTACAATTCTGGTCAAACGCCTCAAGGTCCAGGGGTTTATCATCTTTGACGATTACGGGCACCGCTACGATGAATTTGCTCAGAACATGAAAGAAATGCTCGATGCAGGAAAAATCCATTACCGGGAACAGATTATTGAAGGTTTGGAGAATGCACCGCAGGCATTTACGGGCATGCTGGAAGGCCAGAACTTTGGAAAACTTGTCATCAAAGTGAATTCTGATCAGGGATGAAACTTAGCTTCCTGTTCATGCACTGCTGGCATACATGAAGAAGCTCAGCCGCAAAACCATCGGGCTTATCATCACCGGTTATGCCTATGGGGCCGGGGCGGGACAGGCTGGACCCAGGCAAATGGGCATCTATTCCGATGCACTGATTGACGGTCTAAAAAACTGACCTCCACTGTTCATGCAATGGAGGTGCTTAACTCGCGCCGAAGAGATCCTCCGGTTTCTGGAAATCGCCGGCAGATTGTTCAACAAAGTTGATTGAAGCATATCTCCTGCCCCTACACCCCCTGCAGCAACCGCAAACACCTTTCCAATTCGGACTCTGCCACCTCGGCGGTGATCTACCTCGACACAACGTCGCCTCCGTTATTTGCTGTCCTTCCTCATTTTTGCTGCCCACAGCGCAGGCATCCGGAGAATATCACGTGATTTGCCTCTGTATTTAAGATATAATTCAAGAAGAGATTACCTGACGGAAGACAGCTTCACGGGTGAGGTAGATGGACAAAAAGTATCTGCTCCCGATAATCCTGACAACCCTTTTGTCTCTTGTGGATCGTCAGGCGCAGGCCATGGATACGGTCATTCTGCAGCTACGCTGGGATCATCAGTTCCAGTTTGCCGGCTATTACGCCGCCGAGTGGCAGGGCTATTACCGGTACAACGGTATCGACGTGGACATCCGATCCGCCATTGAAGCCGACGGCACCATTATCTCGGCAACCGAGGCGGTTGCAGAAAACCGCGCCGACTTCGGTATTGGCGCCGCCGATATCCTGGTCGCCCTCGATCATGGCAACCCCTTGCGCATACTTGCAAGCATCTTTCAAAAGAGTGCGGTGGCGTTTTTCGCTGCCGAAGCGGTGAAATTGAATCATCCCTCCGACCTGGTCGACCTGCGAGTTTCAAGGCGCCCGGGCGATATGGTCGACGTGGAGATGCAGGCCATGCTTCTGGCCGAAGGGATCGATCCGGAACTGGTCGAGACGTACCCCTTCGATCAGAGATCAGGTTATTTCGAGCAGATGAAGGCTGGTAAAATCGATGTCGTACCAGGCTATATCATCGGCACTCCCCATGCGGCCATGAAAGAAGGTATGGAGCTCGCACGTCTCCGGCCGATAGACTACGGTGTGGACTTCTACGGGGACTCGCTTTTTACCAGCGCCGCCCTGATCGCCGAGAATCCTGAGCTGGTCGAGCGTTTCAAGGAGGCGAGTCTGCAAGGCTGGAAGTATGCCCTCGAACACCCACAGGAAATCGCCGACCGTATTGTCGCAACCTTCACCCCGCGCTTCCCCATCCGGAACTATGCCTCATTCGTCCGTTTTCAAATCGAGCCTGTACGGGAGCTGATGCTGCACCAGATGGTCAAGGTCGGCAACATCAACCCGGCCAGGTGGGCCCGCATGCACGAAACATTGAAGGCACTGAACATGGTGGAAAACGAGTTTACCCCTGAAAAGGTTATCTTCGATCCCGCCCTTTTCAGGAAAGCCCGGCAGGAGCAATTGCAACTCGCTCTACTGGTGGCCGGAGTACTGCTGAGCAGTATAGTAGCAGGCGGAATGCTGTGGATTATCGCCTTGAGACGCAGCGTTGGCGAACGCACTCAGGCGCTGCTCCTGCAGAAGGAGCAATACCGCGAGCTGATCGAAAAGAGTCCGGCCATCATCTATTCCTTCGTTCCCGGTCACGGAGGCATATACTACTCGCCCCAGGTAAATCTGCTCGGCTACACCCCGGGAGAACTCACGGCAAATCCCATGATCTGGCATGAATCCATCCATCCGGATGACCTGCCTGCCGTCAACCACGTCATTGAAGGGGGGAAGACAGGTGAGCTCACAGAGGTGCACTACCGCATATGCCACCGCAATGGACACTGGCTCTGGTTCCTGGACCGGACGTATTCCCGCCGCCGCTATGACGGTCAGGTGACCATCAACGGCGTAGTGCTGGACATCACCGCCACAAAGAAGGCGGAAGAGGCGTTGCGGGCCTCGGAGAGAAAATGGCGGCATATCCTCGTCAACACCCCCCAATTGGGAATTATCCTCGATCCGCAGGGAAGCATTGTTTTTGCAAATGAACATTTTCTCAGGGTCACCGGCTGGAAGCAAGAAGAAATTCTTGGCCGGGACTGGTTCGACCTCTTCATACCGGAAAAGATCAGGACAAACATCAAAACGATTTTCAGAGATACGGTACACAGCGGCGATATGCTCGATTTTTCCAACTATGAAAACACGATCCTGACCAAATCCGGTGCATTGATCGATGTCTCCTGGTCGAACCTTCTAGCCATGGATGATGCCGGCAAGATTGCCAATGTAACCTCTCTGGGCATTGATCTCACCGAACGCAAGGAGCACGAAAATTTTCTTGAAAGGATCAATACCGACTTGAAGCTGGCCCAGCGCATCGCCTCCATCGGTTTCTGGTCACTGGATCCGGAAATCGGTATTCCTCAATGGTCCGAAGAGGTGTATCGTATCTTCGAGCGTGACCGCTCTGAGGGTCCGCTGCCGGTGACAGAGTTTAAAAGCATCTGTAGAGGGAAATGGTGGACGCGGGTGCACACTGCCGTCGAAGGGGCGATTCAGGACGGCACTTCCTATGATATCGAGCTCAAAGTAGCCCTTCCCTCCGGCAGACAGAAGTGGATACATGCCCTGGGCGAACCCGAACCGGAGAAGGGCCCCAAGGGCTACAAGCTACGCGGGACCATCCAGGACATCACCGAAATGAAACTGGCGGATGAGGCTCTGCGCCATTCTCAGAAAAGTGACGCCATCGGCACTTTGGCCGGCGGTATCGCCCATGAATTTAACAATATGCTTGGTGTCATCCTCGGCAATGCGGAACTGGCAGAAGCAACGATCCCCGAGCATGATCCGGTTGCCGAGAACCTCCGCGATATCAAAAAGGCATCCCTCCATGCCCGGGACGTGGTGAGCCGCCTGCTGAAGGTGGCCAGGAAGAGATCCGAATCACGAACACCGATAGAAATACGCTCCACCATCGAGGATTCGCTAACGCTCCTGCGCAAAACCATCCCCACCAGTGTTGAGATCATGACCGACTTTACCTGCACTCACGAACGAGTCATGGCTGATCCCACCGAAATCAGCCAGGTTCTGATAAACCTTTGCACCAACGCTATACACGCCATGCCAAAAGGGCAGGGACTGTTGCAGATACGTCTTGCAGCCACTACGATTACTTCTCCGGCCGCTGCTCGATTCGACGGTCTTGGCCCGGGAGAGTACGCGGATTTGACGGTAGTGGACGATGGCCACGGCATTCCGGAAGAGATTCTCCACCGCGTCTTTGACCCTTATTTTACCACCAAGGATATCGACAAAGGGCTTGGTATGGGCCTGGCGGTGGTCCAGGGCATCGTCAAAAAGTGTGGCGGCGCCATCACCATTGCCAGCGATCTTGATACAGGCACGACGGTGCGCGTCCTCCTCCCCTTGACCGAAGAGACGATGCAGCCGGCTGCGCAACAGACTCCTTCGCACGGCGGCCAGGAACGGATTCTTGTGGTGGACGACGAACCTGACATTGTCGTCATGATCACCCAACTGCTTGAGCACTCCGGGTATGACGTGGTCGCCAAGAACAGCAGTGTCGAGGCTCTCAAAACATTTCATATCGACCCGGAAGACTTCGATCTGGTGCTCACCGACATGGCGATGCCGATCATGACCGGAGAGGAGCTGGCAAAGCAAATCAAGGAAATCCGTCCGGACATTCCCATCATCCTGATCACTGGCTACAGTGATTATGTAGATTCTGAGCGGGCCGCCAAACTCAATATCGCCGACTTTCTGATGAAGCCTGTGACCCGTGCCGACCTGAACAAAAGCATCCGCAAAGCCCTTGATGCCGGCAGAAAACATCATTGATCCGCGCTTTTATTATATATAGCGGCTAGCCTGTGAAACTCAGTTTAGCCATTTCCACAGAGACAGGGGTGCAAACGCCTTGAGCATTGAGAAAACAATGATGGGGATGTCTATTTTCACCCCTCGGGCGAGTGGGTAGGCCTGCTCTTATTGATCGCTTCTGTGATTGACATTTGCAAGAATTCAAGGAGGAGGATGCCGTGACCCGCAATTCCCGCTATAAAGAAGAAACCGATATCGTTCATGGTGTGAGAAGCTGCTACACCACTACCATGGATCTGGTCCCTCCGATCCACATGACATCGACCTTCACCTTCAGGGATCAGGATCACGGCGCCGGTATCTTCGCCGGCACCGACGAGGGCTATCTCTATAGCCGTATTTCCAATCCCACCGTTGCCCAGCTCCAGGAAAAAATGGCCCTGCTCGAGGGTACGGAGGCGGGGTGCGCGGGGGGTGCGGGCACTTCGACCCAGAACCGCGTTCCTACGCCAAGCTCGCTCTCCACGCCGATCTCACCACCGAGGGCGTCGGTCATCGAGTG
>CAKZOA010000423.1 GCA_937132035.1 uncultured Desulfobulbaceae bacterium
TGGATTCATGGCGTACCGGGAAAAGAGTATCCCTGTCCCAGACCGAGTTGCTGAGAATAAGGAGTAATCAGAAAAATATATATACTGTGAGTCCATTGTCAAAAAATCAGCCCCTGCTGAGGATGCAATGCTTGATAAATTGTTCTCCCCCGAGAGCGTCGCCGTAATCGGTGCCTCCAATACCTCCGGAAAAGTAGGACACGACATTCTCGCCAACCTGGTCAACGGCGGATTCAGGGGCACAATAATACCCGTCAATCCCGGCGGCGGCGAGATTCTCGGCCTGCCTGTCTGCAGCAGTCTGCATCACTACGAGGGCGAGATCGATCAGGTCATAGTCGCCGTTCCTAAAAGCAGCGTACTCCAGACCGTCCGGGAGGCGCTGGCCAAAAAGACCAAGGCGGTCATTATCATCTCCTCAGGATTCAAGGAAACCGGCAAATCCGGCAGAAATCTCGAAGAAGAGATTGCCAGACTCTGCAGGAAAAGCGGAGCTCGACTGCTCGGGCCCAACTGCCTTGGCCTGCTCAACACCAAGAACAGCCTCAACAGTTCTTTTGCAGGCAGTCTGCCCGCCCGTGGCAAAATCGCCGTTTTTTCGCAATCCGGAGCGCTCTGCACCTCCATGCTCGACCTGGCCGAGAATAGGCGGCTTGGACTCTCGAAGCTGATCAGTATCGGCAACAAGGCCGACATAAATGAAAACGACCTGCTCTCGTATCTTGCCGACGACGATGACACCAGTGTCGTCACCGGCTACCTGGAAAATATCGTTTCCGGTGAAACCTTTATCAAGACGGCCGAAGAGACCAGTATGAAAAAGCCCGTGGTGCTTTTGAAATCTGGGACCACCGAGGCCGGTCTGCAAGCTGCCGCCAGCCATACCGGCGTTCTAGGCGGTACCGACACCGCCTACGGCGCCGCCTTCAAACGCGCCGGAGTTATCCGTGCCGATACCTTCGAATCCCTTTTCGATTATGCCACGGCCCTGTCCATGCAGCCGCTGCCCAAAGGCGATCGCGTACTGATCATCACCAACGCCGGGGGGCCCGGCACCATGGCGGCCGATGCCGTCGAACATTCAGGCATGAGAGTGGCCGTGCTGGCCTCGAACACGGCCACAGCCCTGCGCGACAAACTGCCGGAGGGCATCAGTGTCGGCAACCCGGTGGACGTACTTGGCGATGCACCGCCGGGCCGCTACCGGGAAGCGCTGCAGGCGGCACAACACGACGACAGCGTCGATGCCATAATCATCATCCTTACCCCCCAGGTGATGTCCAACCCCAAAGAGACGGCCAGGGCCATCGCCGATACCATTGATGGTTCCAAGCCGGTTCTCGCCTCCTTTATGGGGGGCAAGGACGTCATGCCCGGCAGACTCGAACTCACCGCCGCAGGCCTGCCCGACTATGAATCACCCGAGCGGGCCGTCGCCGCCCTCAAGGCCATGTACGACTATGGCCGATGGCTCAACCGACCGCCGAGAAAAGTCACCCGCTTCCGGGTCAACCGCAGACGGGTGGAACGTATAATCACCCGTTCACGACGCTTCAACATCCTTCGTCTTAACGAGGTCAAGTCAAAAAAAATCCTGCAGTCCTACGGATTCGACGTCCCTGACGGCGCCCTGGTAACCACTGCCGACGAGGCGGTGGAACAGGCCCGCCGCACCGGTTTTCCGGTGGCCATGAAAATCGTCTCTCCCGATATCGTCCACAAGAGCGACATGGGCGGCGTCAAACTGGGCCTCTCCACCGCCCAACGGGTGCGCGACGGATTCGACCTCATGATGATGCGCATTCTCCAGCAGGTGCCCGCTGCCAGAATAGAGGGCATATACGTCGAAAAAATGGTCGACCCCGGGCTCGAGGTGATCATCGGCGTCAGCAGGGACCCGCAATTCGGCCCGATGCTGATGTTTGGCCTCGGCGGCATCTTCGTCGAGGTGATGAAAGACGTCACCTTTCATATGGCTCCCATTACCCAGGACGAGGCTATCAGGATGCTGCAGTCCACCAGGTCCTACGATATCCTCAAAGGCAAACGCGGCCAGAAGGGAGTGGATATCGTTGGCATAGCCAGCGGCCTGCAGCGTATCAGCCAGCTGACCACCGACTTTCCCGAGATCATCGAGGTCGATATCAACCCCTTCATCATCGGCGAATCCGGTACCGATCCGGTGGTGGCCGACGGCCGGATGACGCTGATCTCCGCGGACAAGAAGATTATCATTTGATTTCCACAGCCCTCATCAGCGCAGTCGTCTGGTAAAAACACCCTTTTACGACTATCAAATTCGTTCCATGAGCGTTATGGTATAACATCTCGATGCTATTTTGATCCGGCGGTCAGAAAAATACCGCTGGGAGATTATTCATCAACCTCAGAGAGTGAAAGTACGGTGCAGTTTTTACCAGTCGCTGGACAGGAGGATTCTCCGCAGACACAGCAGCCCGACGAGGCAGGCATCGTTGAACTCGCCAGCCCTGCAGAAGAGGGGAGCAGCGGAGAGGTGTGCTGTGGAGGCCCTGCGCCTTCGCGGTCAACCCTCTTCGAAAAGCCGGGATATGAGCTGAAAGGCTACGTACGTGCCTTTTTGAGAAAGGATGGGGACGATATTCCCCTGGTCAAGACCAAACTCGACCGGAAGGACCATCGTCAAACACTGCTCGCCAGACTCGGCATAATCAGGGACGACTATCGGGTACCGCCAGGGCTTTACGGGACCGGATCACCCGGTGCAGACTCCCCTGTCCTGGTCACCGCCAATTATAAGCTGACTTTTGATTTCGTTCGCCGGGAGTTGGACGGAATCGACTGCTGGCTACTGGTTCTCGACACCCGTGGTATCAATGTCTGGTGTGCCGCCGGCAAGAATACCTTCTCCACGGATGAACTGGTGCGGCAGGTTGAAAACACCCGACTTGCCGGAAAAATCGAGCACAGGCGACTGCTCATTCCGCAACTCGGAGCAACCGGCATTGCCGCCCACCATGTCATGCTCAAGTGCGGTTTTCGGGTGGTTTACGGTCCCGTACGCATTGCCGATATCGGTGATTTTCTCGACAATGACATGCAGGCCACTGAAGAAATGCGCTCCGTCACTTTCACCCTTTGGGAGCGATTTGAGCTCATCCCGGTGGAGCTGTATATATTTAACAAAAAAATCTGGTGGGTTTTTCCCCTGCTTTTCTTTCTTGGCGCTCTTACCCCTGATTTTTTATCGCTGGCCGATACCTGGAGGCGAGGCCTGCTCAGTTCGGCCGCTATCATTCTTGGCTGCACCAGTGGAGCGATGATAGTCCCTCTGCTGCTACCCTGGATCCCCGGCAGGAGCTTCGCCTTCAAGGGCGCACTGACCGGTCTGCTGTTTGGCGGACTGCTCCTTTGGGTCTCAGGAGCAGGGCCAGTTGAAGGTACAGGTCTCTTGCTGATCTTTATCGCCATCAGCTCCTATCTGGCCATGAATTTTACCGGCTCCACCCCCTATACTTCACCTACGGGTGTGGAAAAGGAAATGAAGGGCGCCATTCCCCTGCAGGCATTCGCGCTGGTTGCAGGAGCGCTACTGTGGCTTGCCGGACCCTTTATATAAGGAGAAATGGTATGAAATCATTCCGATATCTTGAGGGCGTCGCCACCATCAGGGTTGATCGGCAGCGTTGTGTAGGCTGTTCCATGTGCCTCACCGTCTGTCCTCACAGGGTGTTTACCATCCAGGAGAAAAAGGCCGTACTTGTGGATAGAGACGGCTGTATGGAATGCGGTGCCTGCGCCACGAATTGCCCGACGGAGGCCATCAGCGTTTCACCCGGCGTCGGCTGCGCCTCACTCATCATCAATCGCTGGCTCAAGGGAAAGAAGATCGGAACAGGAGGCAGCTGCTGTTGATACCACTATGCCTCTCCCTGATACTCGGGTATCCACTTACGCAAAGAACAGCCATGAATGCTGCAATGGGCCTCTGGAGGCAATCCCCGCGTTTTTCAAAGAAACAGCTGGCAGAGGTAAAAGGCGTAACATTACGTTGTCGGTACCCTTGTTAAGAGTAGCTCGCCTTAAGGGTACCTTGAATAATAGGGATTTTCGCTCAAGGTCGAGGCGTGGGAG
>CAKZOA010000424.1 GCA_937132035.1 uncultured Desulfobulbaceae bacterium
GGCGGCGCCAACGGCGCCCGCACCCGCCTGGCGCCGCAGAAGGACTGGGAGGTCAACCAGCCGGCTCAGCTGGCCAAGGTCTTGACGACGCTTGAAAAAATCCAGAAGGAGTTTGACAAGACGGTCTCCCTGGCCGACCTGATCGTTCTTGCCGGCTGCGCCGCGGTTGAGCAGGCGGCCCAAAACGGCGGCGTCGAAGTGACGGTACCCTTTGTCCCCGGCCGTATGGATGCCTCGCAGGAGCAGACCGATGTCGAGGCCTTTTCGTTTCTCGAGCCTGAGGCCGATGGATTCCGCAATTATCTCAAGACCAAATACACCGTACCGGCCGAGGAGATGCTCATCGACCGGGCCCAGTTGCTGACGCTCACCGCTCCGGAGATGACGGTTTTGGTTGGCGGCATGCGTGTGCTCAAGACCAATTTCGATAATTCCCTTCACGGGGTCTTCAGTGACAGCCATGAGGCGCTGACCAATGATTTCTTCGTCAACCTCCTTGAGATGGGAACCATCTGGAAGGCGGTCTCCGAGGACCAGGATGTTTTCGAAGGGCACGATGCGGCGACGGGTGAGCTCAAATGGACCGCCACCCGGGTCGATCTGGTATTTGGTTCGAATTCAGAGCTGCGGGCCTTGGCCGAGGTCTACGGCAGCGCCGACGCCAGGGAAAAAATGGTCCACGATTTCGTGGCCGCCTGGAACAAGGTAATGAATCTCGACCGTTTCGATCTCGCCTGATTACATAACGTACAGACCCCGCAGGCTTCAACCTCGGGGTCTGTGCGTGACTGCAGGCCTTTTGATCCAGGCGGCGGCGTTAATTTTTTTCCGGGGACTTGACGCAGTTTTTCCCGCAACGTTTTGCTTCATATACCGCCTTGTCGGCGCTTTTGAGAAGAACTTTCACATCCTTGTCTGCCGGCGTGGCGCAGGCCGCTCCCATGGACAAAGATCCACGCCACCATCCTCTGCCTGCAGGCAGTTCCAGAGTTGCGATTATTTTCCGTGTCTGTTCTGCCAGGAGCATCGCCCCCTGGAGATCAGTATCTGGGCAGATAATGATGAATTCGTCACCTCCCAGTCGGCAGACGATGTCATCGCTGCGCACTGATTCTTTCAGTTCCCGGGCCAGTCGTTTGAGAACTTCATCGCCTGCGTCGTGTCCGAAAGAGTCGTTGATTTGCTTGAAGTTGTCGACGTCGATCATCAGACAGGAAAATGAGCGACCGTTTGTCGCCGCCTCTTTGAAGAGCACATCCAGTTGCGTCATGGCAAATCTTCTGTTCGGCAGCTCCGTCAGGTGATCGGTAACCGAAATTTTTTTCAGAGTCTCATTGGCCCTGGTCAGCGCCGCCGTTCTTTCCGCCACCCGCAACTCCAACGTCCGGTTCAGATCCCTTAAGGCCTTGTTGCGCCTGGAAACAAGGGCGAAAAGACCGCTCAGGGCCACAACCAGCGGCTGTGTGGAGCTGCTGGTCGCGACCTCCCAGGCGAAATACGCCTCTTTCGGGGTGGATCCGGCACGGATTTCATCGATCTGACGGCCCAGATTCTTGTCTGTCCCCAGTATGTGATAGGCGAGCCAGTGAATGAGATATTCCAGAAGGGCTCTGCTTTCATCGACGCTATTGACTTTCATGGCCTCGGCCATGCTTGAGACATCGGTGACGAAATCGGTGTGCTGCTTGATGTGCCGCCGAACATGGCGTCTGTCGACCTGCATCCCGCTCATCAGGTTTTCCTCGGTGGCGAAATGATGCTGTGCATAGTCGGCCAGACTCTCGAAAGTGGCAAGAAGATAGTCCTTGTCGAAGGCATTGTCGGCAATCACCTCCCCGAAACTATTGAGCATGCCAACCAGCTGCCGGTGCTGATCGTCGACTTCAGCTATGCCGGTTACAAAGTGTTTTCCCCAGGTAAATGATTCCATGACTTTCCCTGTTCTGCAGTATAAAGAACCGATATTTCGTGTAGCCTCTTCTTTCAAAGTACCCGCAGACTTGACAAACAGTCAATACCTGCTTCTGAAAACCCTTGGTCGGTAATGTGAACGTCCTGAAAAATTTTTCTCTTCACTAGCGCTCAATTACCGCTGGCGGTGATACGTCATGCTGCAGGTATCGTGGAAAATTGCAGAAGGATAAGCCTTTTGCTCAGGGATGGAAGTGGCACTTTTCTCAGACTGGCTTGACAGTGAAAACCTTCTTGCGTACTATCCATCAATGGACTACGCATACCTTACTCAATGGCTTATTGACTACGTAGCCGCCTATCCGGCGAAGTACAGACAAATAGATATCTGGCGGCCGCCCATCATGGCCTGCGCGCCGGCGGATGAACGCTTTGGCCGGTTGCAGGAGATTGTCGTCGATGATCACGCCCTGCCGGTGGATCTGCTGGCAGGGGCCCGGTCGGTGGTGGTCTGGTTCATTCCCTTCAAGCATTATATCCAGACCGACAATGTCTGCGGCACTCGGCCGTCGCTGAGCTGGGGGCGTGCCTATCCTTCCACCAACGATATGATCAACCGTGCCGGCCTTGCCATGAAGGCCCTGATTGAGGAGCAGGGCGGCAGAGCGGCGCTGACGCCCGCCACCCATAATTTCGACACGAAGCGGGTATGCAGCCTCTGGTCGCACAAGCACCTGGGACATTTGATCGGTCTGGGGCGCTACGGCACCAACTGCCAGCTCATCACCCCTGAGGGCTGCAGCGGCAGGATGGGCAGTCTGGTCACCGATCTCGATCTGGGCGAGCATTCACTGGTGGAGGCCGAGGAGCTCTGTCTGCTCAAGGCCGGCAGGAAATGCGGCAAGTGCATAGCCGCCTGTCCCATTGAGGTTCTCGGCGGAAACGGCATGGACCGACCTGGCTGCTACGCCCGTCTGCGGGAGAACTATCACCTGCGCATGGAACCAGACGGCCTGCCGGACACCACCGATGTCTGTGCCAAATGCCAGGTGGGTATGCCCTGCAGCAAAAAATCACCCCTGCCCGTCGGCGGCAATTGAAAAAACAGCAGGTGCACTCTTCTCACCAGTGGTGAAAGATACTTGAGCTAAAGCGACCTACACTGAGATTCAGGGGGACTGAAAGGAAATAATTACAACAGTTCTGGATCCTGCTGTTATCGGAGGGGCAGAGAGCTAGGTAGCGGGAAAACCGGAAAATACCTGGCTGCCAAGGTGGAGAGGGAGCGGCAGGATGTCGGCGGAGCACGTCTGCTGCTCCGCACAGTGCAGTTCGAGTATTGTATTACCTTCTGTGTAGTAGGAATACAGTTATGTAATTGCCGGTGCTCAGGCGTAAATATCGATCCGGCCCAGTTTCTCGGCGCCGGTGCGTTCCACCGGACGCTGGGTGTCGGCACTTTGCGCCTGCTTGGTCTCGGCGCTTTTCTCCAGTGTTTTCATAAGAATGTCTTGACCGACATGGGCTTTGTTCAGGGCCATTTCGCGGCTGGCCAGGGCGGATGCATTGATGTCCATGGATATCCTCTCTGATGCTGGTTGATGGTGATGCTGTCGGTAGATAAGCAATTTGTGTTCCAGGTATCGACAATGACGTTGTCAATCTGCTATCGATGTTGATATAGTGCAATTCGTGTGACCATAATCGCATCTCACTGACGGCTGAACATAAAGTGTATTGGTGCTATGAAGAAGCTTTCGCAGACGCTCCTGTCTTTACTCTCCAGGCTGCCCTGGTGGCTGTGGATGGTGCTTGCTGCTGCCGCCTATGCCGTTCTGCGCTGGTACAGCAGCCCGGCTGACGTTGGCGCAGGTCTCTGGCCTGAGGCGGGCCGAGGGTATGTGCAGGGTCTGGCTGACGCCCTGCAATATATTCTTCCTCTGCTCCTGCTGCTGGCCTCGGCAGGTTCCTTCTTCTGGAGATGGAAACGGCGCAGTCTTTTCAGCAGGATCGCCCGAAAAACTCCAGAGGCTCTTGCCCGTCTTTCCCGAGGTGATTTCCTGTTCCTGGTGGCGGAGTTTTTCAGAGGCAGAGGCTTTGAAGTTACACAGGCCGGTGTCCGGCCAGGTGATGGTGTAGATATGGTCGCCGTCAAGGGTGGGGAGCGATATTATATCCGCTGTGTGATGAAATCCGCAGCGGGAATACAGGAGGTGCGGCCGCTCGTCGAGAGCGCTGTGGCCGACGAGGCTGCCGGCGGCATGGCTGTCACCGTAGGCGAGTTTGCTGCCGAGGCCGCAGACTGTATTGCCAAGACCCGGATCAGACTGATAAACGGCAGGGAGCTGCACAGGGATATACAGCTGCAGAACCAGGAAAAGAGAGCTTCGGCAGACAAGAAAAACCCCGTTATTACCGCCGTCAAGTGGAGCTTTGTCGTGCTGTTGATTCTTTCCATGTGGGGTGTGGCGCTTCTTGCCACGGAGCAGGGCCGGTCCCTGGCCTTCGCCACCCTGGAGAAGTTCTCGAACAGGGTGAGTCTGTTCAACCGTATGGAGCAGACGCCGGTGCCTGCCGAAACTTCTGGGGAGGACGACAGCCTGGAAGGTTCAAGATTGTCGCCGGAGCGGCTGCGGCAGGCTCTTGAGGATATTCTGCGCCCGGATGGTCAAAAGCCGGCACCGCCGCACTATCGCTATGAAATCGAACTTCATTCCGGCGGTTGGATTTATACCGATAATATCGTCATGGAAGATGACCGGGTCACCTATACCAGTAAAAGAGGTCTTGAGGTCTCCATCAACCGCAATGAGATTAGAACATTGAAACGGGTGCGGGAGAAGAGGTAGGATAAGGAAGGTAAATAACGATCTACAATCATATCTCAGGCGGGATACAACATGAGGAGAAAGCCAATGAAGTTCTTACATACCATGGTGAGGGTACGCGATCTTGACGAATCGGTGAAATTCTTTACGGAAACACTTGGCCTTGTGGAGACTCGCAGGAACGAGTATGAGGCTGGCCGTTTCACGCTCGTCTACCTGGCCACGGCCCCCGGCGAGCCGGAGGTCGAGCTGACCTACAACTGGGATGAAAACGAGGCCCTCAGCGTCGGCCGCAACTTCGGTCATCTGGCCTTCAGCGTCGAAAACATCTACGACTACTGCCGGATGCTTATGGATAAAGGCGTCACTATCCTCCGTCCGCCCCGGGACGGACGCATGGCCTTTATCCGTACCCCGGATCAGATCTCCATCGAGTTTTTGCAGGAGGGAGAAAAACTGCCGGAGCAGGAGCCCTGGGTCTCCATGGAGAATAACGGCACCTGGTAACACCCCTTGCCTGGTAAACTTAGTGCTCCAACTGCTTGTACCAGACCGTCATGCTCTGTATGTCGCCGGATATCTGGGTGTTGTTTGCCAGAAATCCGGCGTAGAGATAGCCGCACCGCTTGAAGACCATATTCATACCCAGGGATTCGGCTCGGGCGATGGTGTAGAGTGTTTTCAGGCCGAGGGAGACCATGTCGGCCTCCATATGCTTGAGAAGGGCCGCGGCCATACCGCATCCCCGGTGCTCGGGCAGGGTGGCGAAATCCGTCAGTTCGGCGTTTTGACCTTTCAGGTCGAGTTCGGCCGAGGCCAGAGCGGCGATGGCGCCTTTTCTGCGGATACAGTAGTAGCGGATATCCGCCGTCATGGTTTCAGCGATATAGGCCGGATCTTTGATTGGAAAGGGATAGGAGGCAAAGATCCGGCGATAGATCTCACTCATTTCACCGGCGTCGTCGGCAGTGCACAGCTCTACACTCGAGGGCGTTTGTTCAGGCGCCTCTGCCGTTTGTCGAACAGGGGACAAGGTGAGATCGTCGAGCAGGATTTTGCCGAGCCGTTCGTCGGGCTGGTCGTCGGCTCGCGTTGCCGAGAAATATTTGGCGATGAAATAGCAATCGGTTCGGCCCTGGAAGAAGTTCGGTACGGTCGCCTCGAGGACATACCCCGTCGCCTCGAAGCCGCTCCAGGCCGGGGCCGGTTGTTTTAGATAAAAATGGCCACAAAAAGGTGTTGGCCAGGATGTCGTCCTGACGGCTTTGCACCCAGAGAGGCCAGAGGGCAAAGTTGATTTCGTCCCAGAAAAGA
>CAKZOA010000425.1 GCA_937132035.1 uncultured Desulfobulbaceae bacterium
AACCTGTCTTCTGTCTCTTCTGGACTGTCTGTGCCGAAAATCTCCACGAGTTCAGCATAACCGATGATCGCACCAAGAATATTGTTGAAATCATGGGCTATGCCTCCGGCAAGGGTTCCGATTGCCTCCATTTTCTGCGACTGCTGGAGCTGCTCTTCCAGACGCTTTTTTTCGTGAGAGGCCTTGATTTGGGACGAAATATCGAGAAAGGTCAGCACCCCGCCCTGGGCCTGACCATCGCCGGAGACAGCCTGCATGCGCAGAGAAACCGGAAAGGAGGTGTTGTCTCTTTTCCAGAATGTCATGTCGCTGGAGGTCATGGAACTCCTGTTTTCAAGCGCGTGGACTATTGGGCAATCATCTATGGGGTAAGGACTACCGTCGACATGGGAGTGGTGACAGAGTTCGTGCATCTGTTTGCCTATCACCTCGCTGTCATCTCCATAGCCGAGCAGTTCGAGACCGGAACGATTTATAAATATGCACATTCCGCAGACATCGAGGCCGACAATGGCCTCGACCGTCGAGTCCATCAGCTGCCTCAACCGAGCCTCGTTGTGGCGCAGTGCAATTTCGGCCTTTTTGCGCTCGGTGATTACTTCGGTGTACATCACCAGGCCGCCGATATTTGCCTCGCGGTCATACCATGGCCGACATTCCCACATGATATAGTCATGAGAACCGTCCTGCCTGGGAAAACGATCCTCATCACAGCGCCTGACGGTACCGTCAAGAACCTGCCGGTGAATATGCCTCCAGCGCTCGGGCACCTCCGGAAAGACCTCATAATGACTGCGGCCGATGATATCGTCCGCACTCACTTTGTAATCACTGAGGTAGCGGTCGCTGACAAAGAGGTAGTTCATGCCACCGTCAAATACGGCAATGGCGCTGGGATCATGTTTGACGATGTAGCGAAAGCGCTCGTGGCTGTATTTGACTTCGAGTTCACTGCTGCGTTTATCGGTGATGTCGTAAGCGAACAACAGCATCGCCCGCCGTCCACGATAATCGGTCGGTACTGTGGAAAAATCGACCCAACGTCCAACCCCGGATGGGTCTTCCAGATGAAGGTTGGAATGGTGCAGCAGGCCCTGATCATTATACTGTTCCCGGTTTTTCGGCCGCAGCATCGTCCGCAATTGCGGATGGGCGTCAACGAATCGGTGCACTTCCCTGTTGGCGGCCATGCCGTAGCCGGTCAGTTCTTGCCAACGCGGATTGGAATAGAGGAAATCGGCATCGTTGATCAGGGCGATGGCAAAGGGAGCCTTGTCGGCCAGGTGCCGGTATTTTTTCTCGCTCTCGACGACAAGTTCTTTGGTTTTCTGCAGAAAACGGTTTTTCTGGTAGAGTTCATTGGCCTTTCTCTGCAGCTGCTCGGTGAGATCAATGTGCTGCCATTTCAAGAGGGTTATATCCTCGATAATGCCTATAGCCCTCACAGCCTCGCCGTCTTCGAACTCCGCCTGGCCGACCACCCGTACCCAGTAGTAGTTTTCCAGCGGCGTATGAAGTCGGAGATCGATGCTGAATCTTTTGCCAGTCTGCCGGGCCCGGCCAAATTCATAGCGTAGCCTCTCGCGGTCTTCTTTGATGAAAAAATCAAAGGCTCTCTCAAGGGTGGGAGTGTAGGAAAAACCTACCTCATTAATTCTATAGACCTCCTCCGTCCAGGTTACGCGGCCTGTGCCCAGATCGATTTTCCAGGCACCTATCCGGCCAACCCGGCTGGCTTTGGCAAACAGAATATTTTCAGCTTCCAGCTGCTGCAGTCGTTTCTGCCGAGCAGTGACTTCACGCAGAGTCATAAGCCGGAGATTCTCCCCGACCTCCAGGGCGCGTACATCGGCAAGGAAGCGGCGGGGTCGATCGCCGCCGCCCGAGAGAACCACCTCCTTTTCTGTAATCGGATCCGTTTTTCGGTCAAGTTGCGTCCA
>CAKZOA010000426.1 GCA_937132035.1 uncultured Desulfobulbaceae bacterium
CGACACCCAGGAAAACTTTCACCCGCTCAAGCTCCAGTACATCACCAAGGAAACACTCAACCTGCTCAGTTGTTCACTGCCGACCACCATCGAACTGCGCCAGTCCATCGACAACAGCTGTCCGCCCATCCTCGCCGACCCCGGCCAGCTGCATCAGGTGGTGATGAACCTGTGCACCAACGCCAAACAGGCCATCGGTGGTAATTACGGCTCACTCAGCCTTACCTTGAAAGAGGCCGTCATCACCGAGCCGCAGATTCTGCCCGGTTCCGCCCTTCTGACCAGCGGCAGATATGTTCACCTGATAGTTGAGGATACCGGAATCGGCATGGACCAGGAGACCCTGGGCAAGATCTTCGACCCCTTCTTTACCACCAAACCGAAAGACCAGGGGACGGGGCTGGGCCTGTCAGTCGTCCACGGCATCGTCGAAAAACATGGCGGTATCATCACCGCTCAAAGCAAAGCAGGCGAAGGTACCTCTTTCCATCTCTACTTTCCGGCGGTCAAGGAGACTCCCCATGTCACCCCGGAGCCGGCAGTGGTCGAGAGCTTGGGCTCCGAACGGGTAATGGTGGTCGACGATGAGGCTATCATCGCCAAGGTTACAGCTCACATGCTTCAAAGGCATGGCTATAAGGTGACCGTCTACACCAACTCACTCGAAGCAGTCAGTGATTACAGAATAAACCCGCAGGACTATGATCTTATCATCACCGATATGACCATGCCCAATATGACCGGTGCCGAATTATCCAGAGAAATCTTATCCTTTCGCCCGGAACTGCCGATAATCATGACAACGGGATACAGTGAGATAATAGATGAGGACAAGGCTGCCCGTTTGGGCATACGTGCCTTCATGCTCAAACCGATAAAAAAGGAAGCTTTACTGCACAAGGTACGCAAGGTACTCGACGATGTCACACATTCTAGTAATTGACGACGACAACACCCTGACCGACATGCTGGTCGGCCAGCTTGAGGTGGCCGGCCACCGTGCCGAGCCGGCGCATACCCTCTCGGCAGGCCTGGACAGAGTCAGCAGCTCGGCCTTCGACGTGGTTCTGCTCGATGTCCAGCTTCCCGATGGCAATGGACTCGAGTATCTCAGCCGTTTCAAGAATGCGCCGTCGGAACCGGAGGTTATCATCATCACCGGGCACGGCGAAGCCGACGGTGCGGAAAAGGCCATTGTCAGCGGGGCCTGGAGCTATATCGAAAAACCCCATGTTCTCAAAGAGCTCCACCTCCACCTGACCCGGGCGTTGCAGTATCGTCGTGAAAAAAGGAAGGTTAATACAGTACCGGTGTCGCTGAAAAGGAACAAGATCATCGGCACCAGCGCCCCCCTCAATAAATGTCTGGATCAGGTGGCCAGGGCAGCGTCCTGCGACGTTTCCGTGTTGATCACCGGTGAGACGGGAACAGGCAAAGAACTGTTCGCCAGAGCCATCCATGACAACAGCAAACGAGCCAAAAACAATTTTGTGGTCGTCGACTGCGCAGCCCTGCCGGAAACCCTGATTGAAAGCACACTTTTCGGGCATGTCAGGGGCGCCTTCACCGGTGCCGACACGGCCCAGGACGGCCTGGTCAAGCACGCCGACGGCGGTACGCTCTTTCTCGATGAAGTCGGCGAGCTGCCGCTTGGCATGCAGAAATCATTTCTGCGCCTGTTGCAGGAGCACGAATACAGACCGGTGGGTGCCTCAAAGCATCAGTTCAGCGATTTTCGCCTGGTGGCAGCGACCAACCGCACTCTCGAGGAGCAGGTCCACAAGGATCTCTTCCGTCAGGATCTGCTCTTTCGTCTGCAGGCCTTAACCATCGAATTACCTCCGCTTAGGCGACGCCTCGACGACATCCAGGAACTCGTTACCCATTTCATGGATGCCCTTTGCCGACGCTACGATCTGGAAACCAAAGGCGTGGCTCAGGATTTCATCGATGCCCTCAAGAGCCACCACTGGCCGGGCAATATCAGGGAACTGCACCAGACCATCGAACAGGTATTCACCTCCGCCTTTCTCGGTCCCACCTGCTTTGCCATTCACCTGCCGGAACAGTTCAGGATAATGCAGGTTCGCGCCGACTTCGACAGAACCGAAAGCACCGCCACGCCCTCTGACGTCTCCCTGCCCAGCTGGCGTAAATACAAGGAAATGAGCGAGAAAAGCTATATCGAAAAACTCAAAGTCCTCTCCTCGGGCAATGTCAGCAAAGCCTGCAGGATCTCCCTTCTTTCCAGAACTCGCCTCTACCAGCTCATCAGTAAATATGAAATAGATTTCGGTTGAGACGAAATAATGCCCCACGGCACCTTCTCCCATAAACTGCTAAAAAATAACATGCACTTACACAGGAACCATACTTTTGCGACATAAAAAACCGCCTACACTACCTGCTCCGCTGGGCTGAAGCAGGCAGGATACCAGCTCACAAAATGGAAGCGGCCCTGAAGACAGCAGGGCTTCTTCCCCGGCATACGGGAATGGCACCGATTCCTCGACCGGTTGCTGCTCGTTGCCGGCATACTCTCGCTTGCCATCTCGGCACTCTTCTTTTTCGCCTATAACTGGCACTCCATGGGGCGGCTGATGAAGTTGGGCCTCATTGAATCGCTTATAATCCTCACGCTTATCGGTTACTGCTATTTTGGCGGTAGCCGGCTGGTTGGAAAAATCATTCTCACCGCTGCAACCATCCTTCTCGGCGGACTGATGGCGCTTTTCGGCCAAATATATCAGACCGGAGCGGATAGCTGGCAGCTTTTTGCAGGGTGGGCCCTGCTGGCTTTCCCCTGGGTGCTCGTTGGTCGATTCGCCCCGTTGTGGCTGTTGTGGGCCATACTGGTCAATGTGTGGACGTATCTCTACAGTACCGTCTTTCCTCCACTATGGTGGACTTTCTCCTCCATTGAGACAGCGCTATGGGCCGGCTTTTTCTTCAATACGATTCTGCTTATTCTCTGGGAAGTGGGAGCAATGTATTTTTCCTGGCTCGAGGATCGCTGGGCCGTCCGCCTGGTCGTCATTGCCAGCGGTTTGGTCGCCACCATGCTCGTCCTGGTTACTCTCGTTGATTCGCACGAAGCCGGCGTCTGGAATATTCTGCTCTATCAGGGATGGTGTACAGGCATTTATCTTGGCTACCTCCATTTCAAGCCCGACCTTTTCATGCTGGCGGCACTCTGCCTTTCACTCATCATCGCCACAACCGTTATGCTCGCCAGGGTTCTGCTCGACTCCAACAATGCCAAAGGATTTTTGTTTATCGCCCTTGTCGTGGTGGCAATGTCGGCTATTTCAGCGGTGTGGCCTAAAAAGATACATGGGGAGAGCACCGGATGAGCAACGACACCAACAGAGTGGCCGGTTTTCAGCGGCTTGGTCCACCAGCCACACCGTCATCACCGCCATAATCCCAGGCCAGATACAAGATCGATATCTGCAGCGAGCGGCAAAAAGCGCTACACTCCCCCTCTATGTTGTATAGGTTAAGAATTAAGAGTACTCTACGCCCCCCGAGTGATGCCAGAAAAAACTCACAACTATCAAAATAAATATGCAAATACATACTGTTGCAAATATTGGCAATGAGAAGGAAGCTGAATAGCGCCATTGACTAAAGCTTTATCTCAAATCCACCCAGCCCAATTCCCTCACCTGCAACTCCTGCAGTTCGTATTTTCCGGGTTTCCTGGCCGGGTCGATACGAATCCGGCCTGCCATGTTCATTGAGAATAACGGCATGTAGAGCACGTTCATGCCCTTCTGCAGCGAAAAGGAGATGTGGCTTTCATCTGAAGGAAACTGCTCCTCGGCACCGGCAACACTGTAGAAGATCTGCAGCTCCGTATCATGCTCGCTTTCCAGGACTGCTCTGCCCAGATAGAGTGTGTCCGGCTGCATCTCCATTTTCGGCAGATACAACATCGGATCATCACTGGTCGCCTTCAGCAGCAGATCACCTCTCTCCTTGCGGAATTGCATCTCAAGGTTACTGTTGCGATAGGCCCCTTCCGCAGCCTTCTCGAGATCGAGTGCAAACACCAATTTCCACTTGGACCAATGCTTCTCCCAGAAACCTTCATAAAAAGCATAGTCCGCACGCGGATAAAAAGGAAGAAATCTCTCCGCCCGCTGCTCAATGACGATGTCGGGTTTACGTACCTGCATCTCCCTGGCGACTACCGCCTCCTGCATTTGCTCCCAACGGTAGACAGTCCTTCGAAAATAGTCGGAGAAATAGGGCTTTAACGGCGGGAGAAAAGAGTCGTTGAAGACGATGGCGTCAAGCTGGCCTCGAGGGCATTCAGTCACATGATGGCGTTGCAGGTAATCCATGAAACTCAGCGGCGTACAGGTTCCCTGCATCAGCGCCGGTCCATAGGCCTCCTTCTCGTTTCCGCCCATAATCAGGGTGATGTCACCGACGAAACGTCGTATGATGAAATCCTCAAGCGGCCTCTTTGCCGGGATGATCCTGCCAGGGAAGAGGTGTGAAATGCGTTCGGCGATGGCAAACTGAGCTATATCGGCACCGCCAGAGTTCCAATGGCTGTCCATTTTGTAGTAGAGCGCCGCCTCCTCCTTGCTGTCCTTCCAATACTTTACCGCCTCATCTTTGGACTGCAGCAATGTCGGACGCAAATCGACGAAATTGACATCGGTGTGACGACGCAAAGCGTCGTCGAGTTGATCCAGCGCAGAAATGTCGCCCTCCTTGCGAATATAGTCCGGCAGATATTCCGAATAAATGGTGTGCTTGTTGGGTGCGAAAAAGAAGACGTACTCCACACCCTGGCTTTTCAACCAGTGGGTCCTGGCTGCAAAAAGCAGCGTGGCAAGCAAGAGCTTGCCTTCACTGTACAAATCAAGGTTGCGGTAATCGGCAACGGGATCGCCGTCCCACTTGCGGTTAAGAAAAAACCAACCATCCTTGCCTTCGAGGACATTAGCGGTGCCGACATTTTCCGCGTTACGCGAGATATCACGGTCGCCGATGAGCCCTTTGATGTGCGAATAGCTGGAGAGAAAAAAATCGCGGAAGCCGAACTGGTCGTTGAAGTACTTTTCAAAGGCGGTGATATACTCGTCCAGTTCCTCCAGCTGATGGGGCAACTGCGGCAGTTGCTGCAGCTTACGTTTTTCCTGATAACTCAGCCCACGATCATCTTGCATGAAGGAGCCGATCAGGGGAAGGCTGATAGCAATCAGGAAGGTGGACACAATAATCAATGAAAAATATTTGTGTTTCTGCACAATGTCTTTAAAAACGAAAATAAATAAAAGGATTATAGGTTCCTGAAGAAATCTTCATCAACGATCCGTAGAGCAGAACAGCCAGTAGCGGCAGACGCAGGGCGAATCCGCCCACGCCATCCTCCAACAGCCCCCTCAGACGGGCGTACAGCGGCATAGAGAGAAAAATGGCTGCACCGCCCGCCAGAAGCGCTTCTGAGGTAATATACAGCTGGATGGGATGACGCGGATTCTCCCAGCCCTGCAGTCCGGCAAGCGCTCCAAGATAGACGATGGCATCCCCCAAAGTCTCAGAACGGAAGAAAACCCAGCCGATGATGACCACCAGCAGGAGATAACCATGCTGCAGCACGACAGGAAGATGGCGCAGGGCATCACCAAAACGCCACCGCTCTAAAAGAATGAAGATACCGTGCCAGAGCCCCCAAATGACAAAGGTCCAGCTTGCCCCATGCCATAAGCCGCAAAGCAGGAAGACGGTGAGAAGATTCACGGCAGTCCGTGGTTCGGAAACCCTGCTTCCTCCCAAAGGAATATAAAGGTAATCGCGAAGCCAACGGGTCAGCGACATATGCCATCTACGCCAGAACTCGCGTACTGTTCTGGCAATATATGGATAATTAAAGTTTTCCGGGAAAGTGAAGCCCAACATCAAACCGAGGCCAATGGCCATATCGGAATAGCCGGAGAAGTCAAAATAGATCTGCAGGGAATAGGCGATTATGCCGATCCAGGCGGGCAACGCGCCAAGCTGATCGGCCGGCAATGCGAAGAGGCCATCGGCCACCTCCCCCAACGGGTTTGCTATCAACAGTTTCTTTGCAAGTCCGTATATGAACCTGATCACTCCGCGTTCCATATTCACTAGGCAATGTCGTCTCTTCACCAGCTGCTGCGCTACCGTTTGGTAGCGCACAATGGGGCCAGCGATCAGCTGTGGAAACATGGCGATGTAAAGCCCTACATTCAGAGGATTGCGCTGACTCGGTGTCTGGCGGCGATAGACGTCGACGAGATAGGAAATCGCCTGAAAGGTGAAGAAGGAAATGCCAAGAGGAAGATGCACCGGCTCCGCCTCCAATGGCGGAACATCCAGGCTCGCCAACAGTGTATTGATATTATCAACCAGAAAATTGGCATATTTGAAGTAGCCGAGCAACACCAGGTTAACTCCTACGCCCAGGGCCAGAGCCACTTTTTTCCGGGTACTGCTATCAATGATCCGCCCCATAAAAGAGTTCCAGAGAATGGAGACGATCATCAACAGCGTGTAAGCCAATTCACCCCAGGCATAGAAAAAGAGACTGGCCAGCAGCAACAGTAGGTTCTTCCAGCGATAGGGAACAAGGAAGTAGGCCAGCAGCACGCACGGCAGGAAAGCGAAGAGGAAGATTGTCGAACTGAAAATCATTTGGGAAGCCTGTTATCGTCGAATAAAGTTGCTACCTGTACAATCATCAGCTCTGCCGCCATGTCAACTGATATTCCGGCGCAACGACTGGAGGAGGATGGAGGTGACAAGACTTCATTAACACACCAGCCTATCTTCTTTCATTACTTCTTTCAAGCTGTTTTGGGCGGCGTCCTTTTTACATTAAGCTTGATGGAAATCGTCCCCCCAAAAGAGTCCCGATGCGCTGTGGGTTCGGAGATAACTCAACAGATCGCTTATTGCTCATA
>CAKZOA010000427.1 GCA_937132035.1 uncultured Desulfobulbaceae bacterium
TGACCCAGATTGTCGAGGAAAATATACCATTTTATCGGAACTGGCATGAACTGATCGCGCCTGATAAGCTCGAAGTAGACAAAGAAAGTCATACTGACCACTACGGCAAATTTGTCTGTCAGCCGCTGGAAAGGGGGTTTGCGACCACCATTGGCAATTCCATGCGACGTATCCTTCTGTCCTCAATACAGGGTGCAGCGATCACCACAGTCAAGATAGAGGGTGCACTGCACGAATTTACGTCGATGAAGGATATTGCCGAAGATGTCAGCGAAATCATCCTCAATGTAAAACAGGTACGCACCAAGCTCAACAGCGACGAGAAGCAGACCATCCGTATAGAGAAAAAAGGTCCCGCCGTCGTCACTGCCGGCGATATTATCAGTTCCGGAGACATTGTCGAGATCATGAATCCGGAACAGGTAATTTGCACGCTCACAGGCGAGACAACCTTTATTGCCGAGATGACCGTCGAATGGGGAAAGGGCTATCAGCCTGCTGAGAATCAGGATAAAGACAACCTCAGTATCGGCCAAATACCGATCGATGCCATTTTTACGCCGGTAAAATCCATTCAATATGTTGTGGCTCAAGCCCGAGTGGGGCAGCGAACAGATTATGACAAGCTCACCCTGGAGATTGAAACCGACGGCTCGGTAAGACCGGAGAGCGCGCTGGCCTTTGCTGCAAAAATTCTCAAGGAGCAGATGACTATCTTCATCAATTTCGACGAGGAAGCGGCCGAGCCGGAGAAGAGCGAAGACGAAGATAAAGATGTCGAACCTTTGAACCCGTATCTCGACAAGCCTGTCGAGGATCTGGAGCTCTCTGTTCGTTCGGCAAACTGTCTGAAAAATGCAGAGATACATTTCATTGGTGATCTGGCCCAGAAGACCGACCAGGAAATGCTCAAAACCAAAAACTTCGGACGGAAATCCCTTAATGAGATTAAATCGCTTCTTGCTGAAATGGGATTAACTCTTGGCATGAAGTTTGAGAACTGGACGCCCCCCGATAGAGCTGCCGGTGATGAAGAATGAGATGCCTTCGGCATTTGAACCGCGAATAGAGTCAGTTGAGACATTCAACATAGAGTTGAGGACAGATTCATGAGACACAGAAAATCCGGCAGAAAACTCGGCAGAACCAGTTCACACCGTGAAGCCATGTTCAGAAATATGGTCACCTCATTGTTCGAGCACGAGCGTATTGTCACCACCGCTGAGAAAGCTAAGGAACTCCGCCCCATCGCCGAGAAGATGATCACCCTTGCCAAGCGCGGAGATCTGCATGCCAGGCGGCAGGCGCAGGGGTATATCAGGCGAAAGGATATCGTCGCCAAACTTTTTGACACCATTGGCGAGCAATTCAGCGACCGTAGCGGTGGCTACACGAGAATTCTGAGAACGGGCGTCCGTCCTGGTGATTCCGCTTCGATGGCCATTATAGAACTGGTCGGCTATGAAGAGCAAATAGTTGAGGAAGAAAGCGAAGAGTAAATTTCTTTGTTATCCTTTTCCCGGCGTAACCAAGGCTGATATGAGTTGTCCGCTCATCTCAGCCTTTTTTTTACCATAGCTGAGGCAATTATCTGGCCTTAGTCCTGGTGAGGTGAAAAGATGAGTAAACACTTTCCTCCAGGCATGGTGCCCTTAGGCGACGAACCTTTTTCGTTTGCCTGCCACCAGGGTGTGGCCTGTTTTACTCGATGCTGCAAAGGTGTCGATATGTTTCTCTTCCCTTACGACATTCTGAGGCTTCGTCGTGCTTTGGCAATGGATTCCGGTACGTTCATCGAAAAACATACCCGGTTGACAAAGGGAGAGAATCCATATTTTCCTGCGGTCATGCTGCAGCTCGACGAGCGTGGCTGGTGCCCCTTTCTTACCGAGGCGGGGTGCAGCGTCTACGAGGACAGGCCTGCGGCCTGCAGGACCTACCCGCTGGAGCGGGCTGTGGACAGAAATCCTGGACCTGGGGAGCAAACAGAGTTCTACTTCCTGACCAATCATGATTATTGTTTGGGTCATGCTGAACAGACCATGATTACCATTCGCCAGTGGGTACGTAGTCAAAGACTTGATCAATTCAATACCATGAATGATCTCTGGGCAGAGCTCGACACCCTCTTTTCCACTAACCCCTGGAAGGGCGAAGGAGCCGGGGGAGAGAAGCAGCGACTGGCCTTTATGGTCTGTTTTGATATAGACAGGTTCAGAGAGTTTGTCGATCATCACGATCTACTTCGACAGTTTCGTCTACGAAAAGAATTCAAAAACAGGATACAAAAACAAGACGAGGAACTACTCAAATTCGGCTTTGAATGGCTGAAGATGCTGCTGTCAACAAAATCGTCGCTGGTTCGGCGATAATGATGTAGGTGGTCTCAGGATCTCTTGCAATCTCTGGCCCTACATGGTAAACAAAATTGTTTGTCTTTCGTATATTCAGGCACCTGTTTTTAATCAGGTGCCGCTACCAGAAATCACACATTCCCGCAGACACTGGTGTCATTGTACAACGATGATTTAGGGGGAATGGAGGAAAAACCAGAAAAGGAGAACAATCATGGCGAATGCAACAGTTAAGGAAATGCTCCAGGCGGGACTTCACTTTGGCCACCAGACACGACGGTGGAATCCGAAAATGAAGCCGTATATCTATGGTCCCCGCAACGGCATTTACATTATCAATCTTGATCGTACCAAGAAACTCTTCGACAAGGCCTGTTCCTTTGTTGAAAAAGAGGTGCGCAATGGCGGGACAATTCTTTTTGTCGGTACCAAGAAGCAGGCCCAGGCAATTATCAGGGAAGAAGCCAGGCGTTGCGGTATGTTCTATGTAGACCATAGATGGCTCGGCGGCATGCTCACCAACTTTCAAACCATCAAGAACAGTATCGATCGGCTGAAGTCGATCGAATCCATGCAGGAAGACGGCTCTATCAACCGTTTTCCCAAGAAGGAAATTCTTCTGATGGAAAAAGAGCGAATCAAACTTGAGCGAAATGTCGGCGGAATCAAGGACATGCGCTCTCTTCCGAGTGTGATCTTCGTTGTTGATCCCCGCAAAGAGGCGATTGGGGTCAATGAAGCACAGAAGCTTGGGATACCGGTTGTGGCGATCGCCGATACCAACTGCGACCCTGAAGGAATTGACTACATCATACCCGGCAACGATGACGCCATCCGCTCCATCCGGTTGATCTGCAGTCATGTTGCTGATGCCGTATTGCGCGGCCAGGCCGCTAAAGACGGAGAAGATGCCTCCGAAGAGGCGATGGCTGCAGCCCATGGCGATGCTGATGCAGGCGTCGAAGAGACAGCTCCTGCTGAGGAATAACAGAGCGGATTCTCGATGGCCATCCGATAAACTGGAGGGTCGTCTGCACATAGAGGGGCCGTCGCAAGACCGCCCCTTTGTGCTGCCCGAAACACCGTTCTTCAGGGAGAGTAAGATCTTTTTCTAAAAACGAATGAGACCTAGCGTTTTCAAAATATCGAGCAAAGGCGTCTTATGACGCTGATGAAGGGAGGTTTGTTATATGGATATTACAAGCAAGATGGTAAAAGAGTTGCGGGATAAAACCGCGGCAGGAATGATGGATTGCAAAAAGGCGCTGACCGAAACCAGCGGCGATATGGAGAAGGCCGTTGATCTCCTTCGTCAGAAAGGGCTGGCCGTTGCCGCCAAGAGGGCGGGGCGGGCAACCAGTGAAGGTGTCATATCGACCTATATCCACGCCGGGGGCAAGCTTGGAGTTATGGTGGAAGTGGGCTGTGAGACCGATTTTGTAGCCAAGACCGATAAATTCGTCGAGTTCTCCCGCGATATCGCCATGCATATCGCCGCCGCCAATCCCGTATCCATAACCAGGGAAGAAGTGCCGGAAGATATCGTCGCCCGTGAAAAAGATATCTATATTCAGCAGGCACTGGACTCCGGCAAGCCAGAGAACATCGTCGAGAAAATGGTCACCGGCAAGGTCGAGAAATTCATCGCCGAAATTGTTCTTCTCGAACAGAAATTCATCAAGGATCCCGATCATACTATTCAGGATATCCTTACCGATCTCGTCGGCAAGATGGGGGAAAATATCACTATCAAGCGTTTTGCCAGGTTCCAGATAGGAGAAGAAGAATAGGCGTGGAATGCGCTTCGACCCGGGACGATTTTTTCGGGACACTGGTTTTCTTTTTCCAACCACACTATTGGAGATCCGGCGATGCACATAGAGTATAAACGTATACTGTTGAAACTCAGCGGCGAAGCCCTGATGGGAGACGATTCCTTCGGCATCAACACCAACGTTATCACCTATGTAGCACGTGAGATTAAGGAAATCATCGCCCTTGGCGTTCAACCGGGCATTGTCATTGGCGCAGGCAATATCTTTCGTGGTGTTGCCGGCGCCAGCAAGGGGATGGATCGCGCCACCGCCGACAACATGGGTATGTTGGCAACGGTCATGAACAGCCTGGCCCTGCAGGATGCGCTCGAGCGAACCGGCATAACCACCCGGGTCATGTCTGCTATTCCTATGCAGTCGGTATGCGAGCCTTATATACGGAGAAGGGCTACGCGACATCTGGAAAAAGGCCGGGCGGTAATCTTTGCTGCTGGTACAGGCAACCCGTATTTCACCACCGATTCCGCAGGTGTGCTGCGGGCTTTGGAGATAAATGCCGATCTCATTATCAAAGCTACCAAGGTTGACGGCGTCTACGACAAAGATCCCATGATCCACAAGGACGCTGTTCGCTATGAGCATCTCAGCTTTGACGAGGTTCTCATCAAGGATCTCAAGGTCATGGATGCCACCGGCATCGCCCTTGCCAAGGACGACAAGAAGCCTATACTGGTTCTGAATATGAACACCCCGGGAAATATACTTAAGGCGATCAGCGGTGAGAGTATCGGTACCAAGATAAGTGTTTGAAATGTGATCAGCTTCAAAAACAAAGGTGAAGACAATGAGTGACGTGATTCGCGAGATGTCGGCAAAAATGAAAAAAAGTGTTGAGGCCTTCAAGGCAGAACTCTCCAAGATCCGAACGGGACGAGCTTCACTGGCGCTTCTAGAAGATATTACCGTCGATGCCTATGGCAGCACCATGCCTTTGAATCAGGTTGGCACGCTCACCATTCCTGAGAGCAGGATGATTGCCATTCAACCATGGGACCCGCAGATGCTTTCTGCTATCGAAAAGGCGCTCTTGAAGTCGGATACCGGCCTGACGCCGGTGAGCGACGGCAAGATCATCCGGCTGAATATTCCGCAATTGACCGAAGAGCGGAGAAAGGAATTGGTCAAACAGGTAAAAAAGGTAGCCGAGGAGTTTCGGGTTGCTGTACGCAACTCGCGGCGGGAGGCAATCGATACCTTAAAGCAGCAGAAGAAGGACAAGGAAATATCCGAGGACGATATGTTCCGGCTGCAAGACGAAGCGCAGAGCGAAACGGACAAGTATATTGGCCAGATAGACGACATCACCGAAGCCAAGGAAAAGGAAGTAATGGAGGTGTGATTTTAATGTGACGAGGATTCGTTAGCTGCGACATCTCTTTCTTTTTTGAATCAAGCCTGGAATTTTCTCATTATGCCAACGGATCCCGAGCTGCACCTCTCGCGATTGCCCCGCCATGTCGCAATAGTCATGGACGGCAATGGGAGGTGGGCTGAAAAGCGCAAAAAACCAAGGCTTTATGGTCATAAGGTTGGGGCTTCCTCGGTTCGCGAGATTGTCGAAGTCGCCGGCGAAATAGGCATAGAGGTCCTCACTCTTTATGCCTTTTCCAGTGAAAACTGGAGGAGGCCGGATGGTGAAGTATCAGGATTGATGTCGATTCTGAAGAATTATCTTGAGTCCGAACTCTCCAGGATGCTCAGCAACAGCATTCGTCTCTCTTGTATCGGCGAACTCGATAAAATACCTTCAGGAGTCCGGAGCGTCTTACTCGATTCCATTGAAAAGACCAGGCATAATACCAAACTGGTGTTGAATCTGGCGCTGAGCTACGGTGCCCGTGACGAAATTGTGCTGGCGACCCGACGTATTGCTGAACAATGTATGGCCGGCGAACTCACCCCGGCCGATATCGATCACCAGATCTTCGCCGCAAATCTCTATACTTCAGGCCTTGACGATCCTGACCTTTTCATTAGGACTGGCGGAGAAAAACGACTGTCAAATTTTCTTCTCTGGCAGGCCTCCTATGCCGAGATTGTCTTCACCGATACGATGTGGCCTGACTATAGACGTGAGGCCTTTATTGAATCGCTTCTGGAGTACCAGCGGCGCGAGCGTCGTTTCGGCAAGACCGGGGCTCAGCTGAGAACGGGATAGAAGATGAAAAGAATAGTACCAGGTTTCGCCTTGGCCGCCTTCTGGATACTTCTGCTCTTGAGCGGCTCTTTCACTCTTTTCTGGCTGGTAATGTGCTGTATATCGCTTGTGGCAGGCCTTGAGTATATCAAGATGGCACTGCCGCAGGAGTCCTCTGTTTTGGGGCAGGCTTCGCTTACCATCATCCTGGCGCTCCCTGTGCTCATGACAGGGATGTGGCATGAAGATGGCATGGGTGGTGGCCTTTTTCTCTCTGTTTTTCTTTCCGTCTGCTATCTTTTTACCCATTACACCGATTACGAGGACGGTTTTGGCGTGCTGACGAAGCTGATTTTCGGAGCTTTGTTCGTCGGCTTCTTCTCGGCCCACCTCGTTCTCTTGCGTCTTTTGCCCGAAGGTGATATCTGGCTTATAGTTCTGGTGGCCATCACCGCCGGCTCGGATTCCGGAGCCTATTTTTGCGGCAGGAAGTGGGGGCGGCGCAAACTCTGCCGGCACATCAGTCCCAATAAGACCGTCGAAGGCGCCCTTGGAGGGCTGGTCTGCGGTGTGGCTGCTGCCGTCATCATCGCCTTTTTCCTCTTGGAAACGGTTAATTGGG
>CAKZOA010000428.1 GCA_937132035.1 uncultured Desulfobulbaceae bacterium
ACCTGATCGTCGACACCATAGAGCATGCTGACAGGAAGGTTTATCGTCTGGAAATGTGGGTATGACTGATCGAGAAATGGCCGGATCTGGTTCAGATCGGAGGCATTGGCCAGAAACCGGTCCGGGATGAAGAGCACATCGAGGCAGGTCGATTCCGCGTATTTATCGGCAACCGGGTTCGGTGCGAAGGTGGTCTTCACCATGGAGGGCGCGAAGAACGGGGCAAACACAGGGACAATGGCATGGCGGAATACATGGCCAAGCACCGGGGCTGTGGCCAACCTCGTATACCAGGATGCACCGGATCCAACCGGGTAGACTACCCCGGCGACGAGCACTAGACCACGATACTGCAACGGATATTCGCTGAGCAGCCGTGCGCCGATAGCCCCGGCGAGGGAGTGAGCGACAAGGATGGGACGCTCCAACTCGAAGCTGACGATCGTCTTGTGGATCAGTCGGGTCTGTTCAAGCAGTGACATGGGATCAGGCCGTTCGCTATGACCCAGGCCTGGACGATCCAGAGCGATGAGGCGATATCGCTTCGGAATATCAGTAAAAATAGAATATTTCCACTGCAGCGCATTGCTCGATGCACCGTGCAGAAAAACAACGCTCTCCTTGCCTCCCGGTCTTTCCAGGTAGTGGAGAGCGTGGCCATCGACTTCGATGAAAGCTCCCGATGGCGTACACTTCTCGCGTATCTCACGGAGCTTGTACTGGCCGAGCAGAGCGGAACCGATCAATGCACCGACTGCCGCCAGGCATAAGAGGATGGCAATACGCTTCATCACGCTCCTATCCCGAATTCCCTGATAAGCAAACCTGATTACCTCTCTTTCTCAGCAGCTCGGTCTGAGACAGGGATACTCTTTTCCCGATACGCCATCAACCCATCCCTGGGCGCTCGACTGCGGCCGTCCAGGCTGCAGACACCAAAAAATGAGTGTCCCTGACTGCACATAATCGACTATGCCGAGTTTCAGGGGTAATCAGGTAAGAAAAAGACCTCTCCACATGATTCTATGTACAGAATAGCCCTGGCGCAAGACGGTAAGTAGCCAGCACATCGCCCGCTATCCCATAGCAGCTGTTTCTTCCTTATCCCGCCGGTTGTACCTTCAGCCCTGTTTCTCTTATTTTTCCTCTAACGCCGGTAAACGGCAAGTAAGTACCTTGGATGCGTATCCTGCTTAACGATTTTAGATGCAGTTCTCCTTTTCTTATTTTTTATGGCAGAAGTGAAGGAGTAAGGTACTGATTCATTCGCATGACTTTCATTTGGGCTTGCTGAAAGATGCTATACATTTGAAGACATTGGGGTAAGGAATTGAATACCATTGAACAGAAAACCGTGATGGCAGGACAAGTTCTTAAAGAGTGTTTAGAATGAGACTCAGATGACAACTGTTCTGACCTGAAGTAGCCATGAGGTTCGCCTGACTGTTCAAAACAGTCTATATCTTTTAAGGAGAATGGAACGCATGAATATTCGGGATATCATCATTCAGCTGCAGGAAAAAGTGATTTCCTGGTTTGAAAGCCTGGTTCTGCTGCTGCCGAATCTTTTTATCGCCCTTGTCGTTATTATTGTCTTCTCTTTCCTGGCCAGGAAGATGGCCCAACTCGTCTGCCGCATCCTCAAACGTATGATCAGCAACCAGGCGCTGATAAGCTTCCTGGCAACGCTGACGCGTATAGGCATTCTGCTTGTAGGAATTCTCATTGCCATAAAGATTCTACAGCTTGACAAGGCGATCTTTTCATTGCTGGCCGGTATCGGTATCGCAGGTATTGCCTTGGGTTTTGCCTTTCAGGATATCGCCGCCAATTTCATCGCCGGCATGGCCCTGGTTTTCCGGAAGGATTATCCGTTCAAGGTGAACGACGTGATCGAAACCAACGATGTATTCGGTACCGTCCATGAGATTAATCTGCGGGACACCATGATCAGGACCTTCGGTGGTCAGTACGTCTTTCTTCCCAACAAGCAGATCTTCGAAAACGCCGTGACCAACTACACCACCCTGGGCAGGAGGCGCGTCGATCTGGTTGTTGGTGTCTCTTACGGGGAGGATCTCGAGAAGGTAAAGCAGGTATCGCTGGAAGTCGCCCGCAAAATTCCCCTTGTACTCGAAGACACACCCGTCGAACTCTTCTATGAGGAGTTCGGGGGCAGTTCTATCAATTTTCAGCTGCGCTTCTGGATCGCCTTCACCACCCAGAGGGATTTTCTCCAAGCCCGCAGTGAAGCGGTAATGCGGATCAAGCAGGCCTTCGACGACCATGACATAACCATTCCCTTTCCCATCCGCACGCTGGATTTTGGCATTAAGGGCGGCGAGAAGCTTTCCACAATGCTTGCCGGTCCAGTCAGGAATGAATCCTCACGTGGGGCAAATGAGGAAAAATGAGAGCACCAAATTACCGAATCAGTTGAGAGCAAGCAATAGAGGGAATCTCCGTATTTCTTTCGGGCTTACCCAGTCCCTCTTCCGACCCTTCCACACCATATATCTCTTTTACATGGTGCCGGATGAACGCTAAATATGCCCCGTAGCAAATCAGTCCACTCTATTATAGCAGGATCGCAATACCTCCAACGAAAAACAGACGCAGATATCCATTCTAGGGGTTGAGGAGCAAGACTCTTATATCTCCTCCACCAGTGACAACGGCGCCGGTTGCGACACCCGCTATATGAACAAGCTTTCCGAGCCCTTCAGCAGGTTGCACAGCGAAGTGGAGTTCACCGGCACCGGCATGGGTCTCGCCATCGTCAATCGAATAATTTATTGTGATAACAAATAGATATTGGTCGAAAGCAACCTCGAAAAGAAAGGAGTGTTCTTCTTTCTTTCCTTCCCCGGCCGAGCACCTTTTCATCCGTTGCTCAATTACATTATTTTCCTACCAATTACAACCTCTTACCATTGTGTTCTTGTGCAGTTTTTTTCTTTACTTACTGCATATCTTCATGTTTATTGATTTTCCACAGCAAAGGATTGAGCGAATTGCGCTCCTTCCGAAGATAAGCAGTAGCCAAGCAGGTGAATCCTGTGAAAAATCATGTAGTTTTTCTCTTTTTATGCCTGAGCCTCCTCGCCCCTTTGGCATACGGTATGGTCCAGGAAAACGATCAATATGGGTCACGCCTTGATGCGCTCGTCACCGTGAGAGGGGAAGTACCGGTCATCGTCACCATGGATGTTGACAATTGGCGGACGCTCTCCCGTCAATCGGCGACGGCTTCAAAAACCTCCTCAGTGGGCGGTGAGAGAGAAATGGCTGCGGCCGCTTTAGTCAAGGCCATCACCGGCGTTGCCGATGGAGTGCGCCGTAGTCTTCCTGCTGGCAGTTTTACGCAGAAAAGGCAGTACACCTTGGTGCCGGCCATGGCTTTGACCGTGAATGAGACCGGTCTGCGGGCCCTGGCCGCCAATTCCAGCATCACAGGGATATACGAAGACAAGCTGCATGCCCTGCCGCCGATCACGATCAATCAACCGGCAATGACTGAGCCGGTTCCCGACCTGCTCAACGAGAGCGCCGAAATCATCGGCGCCGCGGATGCCTGGGCCGAGGGATATACAGGCAAGGGCATCCATGTCGCCATCCTCGATACAGGTGTACGAACCTCACATGAAATGTTCACCGGCAAGGATTTCGTCGAAGCCTGTTTCAGCACAACCCTGGGTGGATATTACTCCACCACCGTCTGTCCCAATGGATTGGAGGCACAGGTGGGTCCCGGGGCCGCCGCACCGAACGCCGGCAGCCACGGTACACATGTGGCCGGTATCGCCGCCGGCAACCACCCCGGCTACAGGGCAGGCGAGGCCCACCGCGGTGTCGCCCCTGAGGCGGACATTATCGCCGTCCAGGTGTTCTCGAAATTCAGCGACCCCGCATGCAGCTATTTCGGCCTGCCGGCACCCTGCTACCTTTCCTATGATTCCGATCAGCTCGCCGGACTCGAATTCGTCTATTCGCTGCGCTCCAGCTTCACCATCGGCGCCGTCAACATGAGCCTCGGCGGCGGCTCGTACGATGCCTACTGCGACACAGAGGCTCCGTTAACAACGGTGATCGACAACCTGCGTACGTCCGGCATCGCCACGGTCATCGCCACGGGCAATAATGGATATTGCGGATCTGTCGCCTCTCCATCCTGCATATCTTCTGCTATCGCGGTCGGTGCAACGGAGCAAAACGACACGCAAGCCGCCTACAGCAATTATCACAGCGCACTACAGGATCTATTCGCTCCGGGCAGTGCTATTCTCTCGGCAACGGCACAAACAGATCAGAGCTATGCCTCCTGGAACGGCACATCCATGGCGACCCCGCATGTTGCCGGGGTGTTTACCCTTCTCCGCCAGGTACTTCCGGGGTCAGGAGTAAACGAATTGGAAAGCGCACTGTTGAAAACCGGCACGAAGATCACCGACTCCTGTACCGGCGCACCTGTTACTCCCCGCATCAATGTCGGACTGGCCATGCAGTATAGGAGGCCTTCCCCTGCAGAAAAACAGTTTCCCTGGATCCTTTTTCAGCAGCTATTGACTTCACCCGCCATCGATTAATAGCGCCGGTAACCGGACCAGCCAAATTACAGCGCCGCACCGATAGAACGATCTTTTCGTCGGTTCCCCATACTCGCTCAATCTGTTATGCCTACGTTATTTGAGCTCCCTCTGCTGCCAGCAATCGACAATTTATCTTCAAGCGCACAAAACTTGACTTTCGTCAGCGGGCAAAGAGTTTTATATTCAAGACTGAGAAGGAGGGCGCAAGAGGGGGAAAGACGGCTTTTGACTCTTGTCCCTTGAACGTATTTCGCGGGGCACTTATTGAATGTCTCTTGCCAATAACTTGTTCGACTTACAAGAATCTCAGTCTGAGACAGGGATACTCTTTTGCCGGTACTCCATGACCTTTTAATGGGCATCCCTGGGGGCGTCTGCAGCCATCCAGGCTGCAGACGCCCGTGAAAAGAGCACCCCTGTCTTCCCATAATTGGCCAGGCTGAGTTTCAAGGGTAATCAGGTAAAATGTAAAAACGCAACGTATACAATAGAGGAAAATGGACATCAAAGTTAGGGAAGCAAGTAAGGAGGATATTGAATCTATATTAAAAATCTATTCTCAGCCCTCAATCGATCACGGAGAAATATTAAAAACCGATAGGGCAAAAGAAATATTTGAAATTATAAACAGATATCCCTCATACAAAATTTACATAGCTACGGCAAATGAAGAAGTCGTGGGTACAGTCGCAGTCCTTATAATGCACAATCTTGGGCACCTTGGTAAAAAATCAGCCATATTTGAAAGCATTGCCGTTTCGCCAGAATGGCAGGCCAAAGGTATAGGGAGGTTTATGCTAAAACACGCCACAGACAAGTGCATTGAAGCTGATTGCTACAAGATTACTCTGTCAGCAGGTATACAAAGAGAAAAAGCTCATAAATTCTATGAATCTCTAGGGTTCACTCAACATGGATTCAGCTATAAGCTCTTAATATAAAGACATAATACCAGACAGTCACCTGCCTCTACCAATCACCCGCCTCCCTGGTCAAAGACCAGCAGTCCGCTGACTCTTGCATAGCCTACTTTTATAACCAACCTACCAATCCGCTCAAGCACCAGTTTTCACAACTGGAGCCGAGCAACACAATCGGCTCGAAACGCCAGCGGCATTCAAAAACCTGAAATGCGTATTATAGTTGTATTCATACCCTTAACGAGGAGAAACCAATGGCCAACAAAAAAGTCACCGGCAAAAAAACGGCGAGCAAGGCTTCATCCAATATAAAAGATCCTGCAACGGGGAAATCGACAAAATCCTCCTCTGCCAGTGCGCTGTCTCAGGCAAAATCGCCTGCAAAAGATACTTCCAAAAATGCCGCACGCGAAGCTTCTAAAGTATTACGAGATGGTCGTACCGCCAAAGATTCTAAATCTGCGGCCGGGAGCACACTTGCACAGAAAACGCCCAAAAAGGAACGATAATGACCGGTATTGCAGGGAGTCCATCTGCCCAATCAGTCGATCATCATCAGTGTTCGTTCCGGACAGCAGCGTTCTACTCTGCGAGTATTGCCGCTG
>CAKZOA010000429.1 GCA_937132035.1 uncultured Desulfobulbaceae bacterium
GATATCGCTGCTGCCGAAAGACTCCTGTTCACGGGCGATGACGGCTATAATCCGGTGCCATACTTCAAGGCGGATGAATATGTTGACAAAGCCGGGGCCGGCCACTTCCACCCGCTCGACAAAGTCTTCATAATCCTCGAGATACTCCTTGCAAACCTCTGCCAGCTGACGCGGATTCTTCTTTTCAGTGCCGGCGAGAATCATGGCCATATTGGTGGAAAAATCACCCTGGCCCTCACGTTTGGGGACCTCGACGGTATACCTGCCGGCGGCCGCCTCTCCCCATTTACCCTCGGCGACCCCCCGGTCGAAGCATGTATCCAGTATTGTTTTGAGCTGAGATCGAATCATTGCTGTAGTTGCACTCTCTGTAATATGAACGCTCTAATAGTCGCTCTCTGTCGCTGTTCGCTGTCGAGTGAACGCCTATTCTCTGTATCGTCGCTGGTTGTTATTTCCTAGCATGCAGAGAACTTCGTAGCTGATGGTGTTGCAGCGGGCGGCAATTTCATCGGCGGTGATGCGTTCGCTGCCCTGGCAGCCGAGAAGGACTGCTTCGTCGCCGGCGCTAACGCCTTCTATGTCGGTAACATCGACCATGCAGAGGTTCATGCATACCCGGCCGCGGATCCTGGCCCTGCTGCCACCTATAAGCACTTCGCCGCGATTGGACAACAGACGGCTATAGCCGTCCTCGTAGCCTACGGGCAACACCGCCAGCGTCGTCGGCCTGGTGGTCGTATAGGTATGCCCGTAGCTGACGCCGCAGCCCGGCGGCACCTCCTTGACCTGGAGCACCCGCGTCGTATAGGACATCACCGGCTGCAGACCATCGTCTGCGACCTCATCCCGCCCCTCCGGATAATAGCCGTAGAGGGAAATGCCGCAGCGTACCATGTCATCATGGCTCCTGGGAAAATAGAGCGTTCCTCCGGAATTGGCAATATGGTGGACGAGTCCGGGGCGACCGGCGACGACCTCCTTCATCTTTTCAAACCGCGACAGACAGTCGTTGGTGCTGGACGAACCGGCGTCGTCGGCGCTGGGAAAGTGGCTGGCGATGCCGGCAAGATAGAGATTTGGCAGCGTATCCACCGCCGCCGCCAGCTTCTGAAGCCCCTCCCCCTCGACGCCGAGCCTGCGCATGCCCGTATCGACTTTGAGGTGTACCCCGATCTGTCTGCCCCACCGTACCGCCGCCGCCGACAATGCCTGCAGCGCATCAGGGTCGTAGACCACCGGGGTGATGTCGCAGGTGCAGAAGAGTTCGGCATCGCCATGATCGAAGCCGATCATGGCATAAATAGCCGAGGTTATGCCGGCCTGCCGGAGAATAACCGCCTCCCGCAGCTCAGCGACGCCAAAGACCGAACACCCGCACTTTTCCAGGGCGGTGGCGCATTCGACCATGCCGTGGCCGTAGCCGTCGGCCTTGACCATAGCAAGCAGAACGGCGTCACCGGCCTTGTGGCGCAGCAGCGCATAGTTGGCTACCAATGCCTGCAGATCAACTGTCACTGTATTGAATGATGACGGGATCATGCTCCTCGCTTTGTATGGGGTTTTCTGCTCTTGGCCCAGGCCTTCCAGGCCAGTCTGCTGGAAAGCAGCAGCGACCAGCCCATGCCGGCATATAGAGTACCGGCAAGTCCCAGCGGAACCGGCGAATGGCGCAGGAAATAGCCGGCGCCCATCATTGCCGCCACCATCAACCAGGTCCGTTTCGAGTAGACCGCTCCCAGACAGGAGCCATCGTCGAGCAGCAGTATCCGGTCTATACCCTTTCTGGCTGATTTATCAAGTATAAATAATGATTTCATAGTGCCGGCAATCACTGCGATGATGAGAAAACCGGCGGCGGCGGCGTCGATGAGCCAGAAAGTTCCCCGCAGCAGCAGACCGGTGCCGACAAGGCTCCAGAGCAGCGCAGCCGAAAAGAGATGAACATCCTGGGGTACGCCCGGTTTGAGACGATGCAGCAGATTATGCACAGATCACCGTTAATCCTGTTCCGCTCGGGAAGCAGCCGCCCGGCGGCACCGGGGCAATCGTCGAAAGCGCCCCGAAGAAGTATGTGAGTGAATGGAAATACGAAAAGAGAAAGAATCCTGACCCGTCTATTGTACCAGAGTAACGCTGCTTGAAGAATCGGATTAAAACGCGATAAGCCCATCCCCCCGAAAGGAGATGGGCTTATAAAAACTACTGATTACCGGAGAATGCTACATTTCGGTAATGGTGATAGCGTCATCCTCGCATACTTCCACGCAGGTTTCACAACCGAGACACTCTTCGGCCTCCACGGGCTCGGACTTGCCGTCTTCCATTTCGAAAACCTGGGCTGGACAGGCGGCTACACATTCTTCACACCCGGTACATTTGTTCTTGTCTACTTCTACTTCAAACATGGTCTACCTCCGAAAAAGGGTTAATATAAAAAATCTTAAAAAGATTTAAGAACGATTATTTCCTCAGAATTAATCTTATCCGTCTCTTCTATTAATGAAGGCGCAAATTTTTGTCAAGCAAATTTTTACCGCATCTTCAGGCTCGCTTTTCCTCCTCCATTGCCGCAGGCCGCTAACCACAAGAATGCAGAAAAATAGTACCATGGCAACATAAATAAGATTTATTCTCACATCCTGAAGAGCGCCATCCCGCCGACGATAGCAATTGCCAAATTCTGCTCCAATGACTATTGTTGGCCTGGTATTGAGCCCTGGAAGTGTATCGGAGAGTTGCTCCTGTTTCTCAGATCAAGGCGTTTTCAGAAAATCACGCACAGCCGTATAGTTAGTATTGCGAGTTACTCTTGCCGGCACTGATTTCCTGAAAACACGGCAGAGATAGTGAAGAAAGCGCTTTCTCCGACTGGCTCCTGGAAGAAAAATCGCTGGTCACCTCCGCTGTTTTCCGGCGGTCAGTGACAGATCTTATCAACATCGACATAACAGACTCTCCACAATGGCCAAAAAAAACAAAAAGAAGAAGAAAGAGCTCGTCGCCGAGAAACGTGAACTGGCGATGATAGAAGGAATACTCGAAGGCAGCCCCGAGGGCATTGGCGTTGTTGTCGTCCGACTGGAATGTGGCTGCAGAAAAATGGCCGCGGTTTCCGAGAAGGGAGAACCGGCCTCGAAGGTAATCATCTATCGTGATGAGGCCGAATCAGTCTGCGACAAATGCAAGGAAGACAACGGCGCCTTCATGCGGGTCACCGAGTCATTTATCCACTGGGTGGATCCCCAGCCGGATGAAGAGCAGAAGCAACGCATCCACGAGAAGGTCATAGGGACACCCGCCTCCACCACGCATTAATGGCGATTCCAGAAGGGGCGGAATTGGCAGAGCCCTGTTGCATAACTCAATCCCTGTGCCGCCATCTTCTGCAGAGTTCGACAAAACGGCCGGCCCAGTCCGGCGTGCCGCAGGCATGGACATGGGTGTAGAGAGCCAGGACATTGCCTGATTGGAGACCGTCTCTGCCACCACTGAATCCCTTGCCCCTCTTCATTGTAAAGGCCAGTTCATCCTCTTTGCCGTTCCACTCGAGGATTGTCGAATAGCGGAACTCGTGGCCCCGCACCTCTTCTCCCCTGGCATAATACGGGGTATCGGAGTCCACTTCGAAAATGGAGTAGCCATGCGCCTGCGGTTTGGTCGACATACCGAAACGAACCGGAAAGACGCCGACGAGAGGATACACCTCCCCCTCAATGCGGATAGACTCGCCAAGATAAATCAGGCCTCCGCATTCCGCGTATACCGGTAAGCCGCCGTCGGCACTCTCCTTCACCGAATTTCTGAAAGTGGCGTTTGCCGCCAGCTCCCTGGCGCTGGTCTCGGGAAAGCCGCCGCCGATATAGAGCCCGTCCAGCGGCGGCAGGTGCGGATCGGCCAGCGCGTTCACCGGAACCAGTTCGGCCCCCTGCCGCTTCAGGGCGGCCAGATTTTCAGGATAGTAAAACTGAAAGGCGGCATCCTGGATGACGCCGATCCTGACCCGTGTCCCGCCGGCATTTTCCGGCGGAGGCGCCGGTGCCGGTACAATGACTTTCATGGCCTCTTCGACGGCGGCGGTATCGATAGATTCAGCACAGACATCGGCGAGATGCGAGATCGCCTCGCCGCTGCCGAGATACTCCTGGTGGGGGATCATTCCCAAATGACGCATGGGAAAAATATCCTTTTTCATTCGAGGAACGACGCCCAGCACCGGAATCCCCGTGGATTCTTCCACGGCGGCGGTAATTATTTTTCTTTGTCTGGCCGTGGCCACATGATTGAGGATCACCCCGCGTATATCCAGCCGCCTGTCGAGCATTTTACATCCCAGGACCAGCGCGGCCACCGTCCGCGTTGTCTTGGTGCAGTTGACCACCAGAATAACCGGCAGATCGAGAAACAGCGCCAGCTCGGCGGTGGAGTAGCCGCCCTGGGCATCGACGCCGTCATAGAGTCCCCTGTTTCCCTCGACCACGACCATGTCGGCCCCGCGGCAGTGTGTGTGAAAGGAAGTGAGGATGGCCTCATCCGACATCAGGTAGGGGTCAAGATTATAGCAGTCTCGACCGGCTGCCAGCGCCATCCAGCCGGCATCGATATAATCCGGCCCCTTTTTGAAGGGTACCACGTTTTTTCCCCTGGCCGCCAGATAGGCGGTCAATCCCACGGAGACGACGCTCTTGCCCGAACCGCCGGCAAGACCGGCTATGACAATTCCTTTGGTCTGCATATAGCTGGTGTATCCCTGACACTGCGGGAGACGGATTACCTTTCACGCAACCACCGTGAAAATATCGGTCTCCTCTGTTTTTTCCTGTTCCTGTGAGCCTTGCAACTCACCGTAGCAAATTTCTCAAACTCTCGGGTACCTTGAATAATAGGGATTTTCGCTCAAGGTCGAGGCGTGGCAGGAAATTT
>CAKZOA010000430.1 GCA_937132035.1 uncultured Desulfobulbaceae bacterium
CAAAGGCACCCTGTCTTTGGAGTTTACCCCCGTTTTTTTGGGGTCGGCCTATAAGAACAAAGGCGTGCAGATCCTCCTCGATGCCGTTGAGAGATATCTGCCATGTCCCACCGATGTCGTCAACTATGCCCTCGACCTGAAAAATGAGGAAGCCGAGTTCCCGGTGACCAATGATCCCGAAGATCCCCTGGTTATGCTCGCCTTTAAACTCGAGGACGGCCGCTACGGTCAGCTGACCTATGTCCGTACCTATCAGGGAAGCCTTACCAAGGGTGACACCATTTTCAACAGCCGTACGGAAAAGAAGGTCAAGGTCGGTCGTTTGGTGCGCATGCACTCCGATGAGATGGAGGAGATCGACACCTGCGGCTCAGGCGATATTGTCGCCCTTTTCGGCGTTGACTGTGCCTCCGGCGATACCTTTACCTCAGGCGACATAAGCTGTTCCATGACCTCTATGCACATACCCGAGCCTGTTATTTCCCTGGCCATCGTGCCGGCGGACAACAAGGCGCAGGTCAATATGTCCAAGGCGCTTAACCGTTTCACCAAGGAAGATCCAACCTTCAGGACCTATGTCGATCATGAAACCGGTGAGACCATCGTTTCCGGCATGGGCGAACTTCACCTCGATGTCTATATCGAGAGAATGAAGCGTGAATACAAAGCCGAGGTATCCGTGGGCGCCCCGCAGGTCGCCTATCGGGAAACTATTACCCAACAGGCCGACTTCAACTACACCCATAAGAAGCAAACCGGTGGTTCCGGTCAGTTCGGCCGCGTCGCCGGCTACCTTGAACCCGTTGAAGAGGCGGAATACGAGTTTGTCGACAAAATCGTCGGCGGCGTTATTCCGAGGGAGTTTATCGGCAGTTGCGACAAGGGTTTTCGCAAAACTCTGGAAAAGGGTTCGCTCTGCGGTGCCCCCATCACCGGTGTCCGCTGCGTCATCAACGATGGTGCGGCCCACTCGGTCGACTCCTCCGATGTTGCTTTTCAGCTGGCGGCTGTTGGTGCCTTTCGTGAAGGGTATTCCAAGGCCAAACCGGTCATAATGGAGCCCATCATGAAGGTTGCCGTCGAAGGACCAGCCGAGTTTCAGGGCGCCATCATGGGATCTTTGAACCAGCGTCGCGGCATGATCATCGGTACTATGGAGGAGGGAGCCTATACGGTTATTGAGGCCGAAGTGCCGCTCTCGGAAATGTTTGGCTACAGCACCACCCTGCGTTCGCTGACCCAGGGCAAGGCAGAGTTCACCATGGAGTTTGCCACCTTTAAACAGGTGCCCAAGAGTGTCAGTGAAGAGCTGGTGAAAAAATACCAGGAAGAAAGAAGCAATAAGTAGCATCCCGACAACGGTTGCGGCAGATGGTGGTGTTTGCCGTCACTGGCCGGGAACAGAAGAACAAACACTTTTTGACCGATGATGCTCAGGAGGCGCTTTCGGCAAAGAGCATAAGCCATATAAGGAATTTAAAGAGGTAGTGCCATGACAAAAGATGATCTGATACGCAATAACCCACTGCGGGCTTTGGGGTTGGGTGACACGACGGACAATGGCAATCAGGGTATGGGGCTTGTTATGGCCAGGGCTGGTCTTGGAAAGACGGCAATCCTTGTTCAGGTTGCCCTGGATTTTATGATGCGCGGTGAACGAGTATTGCATGTATCCATCGGTGAGACTGTCGACAAGGCACGCAGCTGGTATGATGACATATTCTCGCTGATTACCAGCGATATGATTGAGAGTGAAAGGGCGGAGATCGAGCCGGAGATCATGCGCAACAGGATGATCATGACCTTCAAGGAAAGCTCGTTTAGCCTGGCGACCCTTGAAGAGCGGCTCGATGATTTTATCAAGCAGGATGTCTACCAGCCTCAGTGCCTCATCGTCGACGGCTATGATTTCAGTACCAGTGACCGCAGCATGGTTGAGGATTTTGACACGCTCAGAAAAAAGAGGAATCTAAGCATGGCCTGGTTTTCGGCGGTGAGCCATCGTGCCGATGGTCGCGTCAGTGCCAACGGCGTTCCGGCACCCTGCCATGAAATGGAAGATATGTTCGGCACGGTACTCTTTATCAACCCCGAAGAGCAGGCGATCAAGCTTGACATTCTCAAGTGCGTCGCTTGCGAGATCGACGCCAGCTCCAAGCTGGCCTTCGATCCGTCGACCATGCTTATCAAGAAATCTTAAGAACGGCCGGGCCGAAAGAAGCTCGAGCAAACACAAAAGGCGGCGGGGGATTCCCCGCCGCCTTTTGTGTTTGCGATTACCCCTGTTGTTTAGCAATGCATTATGAGACAGGGCGTTCTTTCTCCGAAACGCCATAAACCCGCCACTGAGAGCTGGGCTGCAGAGACCCGTGAGATAAGCACCTCCAGAACACCAGTATGAGATTGTCTGCAACTCATGGGTAAGCAGTGTACCACCTGATGGTGTCGGGTCAAATGTGAGGACTACCAAAAATAACGTATCGTCCAAATCAGCTTGAACTTCTCAGGAAGGTTCGGGATAGATCTTTTCTCGGGTGTCCAGCAGCCTGGACGGCTGCAGTGGGGCCCTCAGGGATGGGCTCATGGACGTTCCGTGAAAAGATCTAATCCGATCCGCTGCTCGTTAAAATTAAGCGGGACACAAATACAAAACCCTATAAATTCGGGAGTTAGAAGATTTGTATTTGTTCTTTCGGCAGGTGCTAGTAATATGGTAAGCACACCTAGACGGGTGAAATTGACAGGATAATCTATGGAATTCAGACCATGTATCGACCTTCATAACGGCAAGGTCAAGCAGATCGTCGGCTCGAGCCTTAGAGAAGACTGCCCTGATGATCTGCAGACAAATTTCATAGCCGACAAGCCGTCCTCCTATTTCGCTGGGCTCTACCGCAGCGATAACCTCAGCGGGGGACATATCATAAAACTGGGTCCCGGAAACGACCCGGCGGCCGAGGAGGCCCTGCAGACCTGGCCCGACAACATGCAGGTCGGGGGGGGCATTACCCTCGAAAACTGCAGTCAATGGCTTGACTGCGGCGCCTCGCACGTCATCGTCACCTCCTGTGTTTTTCGCGATGGCAGAATAGACAGAACGTATCTTTCCTCGCTGGTAAAAAAAATAGGACGTCGACGCCTGGTGCTTGATTTGAGTTGCCGCAGGCGCGGAGATGACTACTTTATCGTAACCGACAGGTGGCAGAAGTTTACAGATGTCGCTGTAACGCCACGAAATCTCGATGTTCTAGCGCAAAGCTGCGATGAGTTTCTCATCCACGCCGCCGATGTCGAAGGTAAATGCGGCGGCATAGAGGTCGAGCTTGTCGCAAAACTGGGGCGCTGGGTGAACTGCCCGACTACCTATGCCGGCGGTGTTGCCGGTATGGATGATCTCAGGCTTATTGATTCCCTCGGCAGCGGTAATCTCAATGTTACCGTCGGTAGCGCCCTGGATATATTCGGCGGCAGCAGGCTCTCCTACAAGGAGGTTGTCGCCTATGCCGCACAGACGAAAAAAAGTGCGAAAGCAGGCACTGGCAAGAGCCCATGATCGTCTTTCTTGACCTCCCTGGGGCCATCCGATACAATACTGAGAGCCGAGTATGGAGCATGTGTCAGAAGTATTAGAATTGTTCAGGATACCTTGAATGCAATTGGACAAAGACCAGCAACAGAAAAAAATTGAGAGGTTCATAAACAGGATGCCGAGCCTTTCCACCACCGTCGGCAAGGTCCTGGAAATCTGCAGCCGTACCGATGCTTCTCCCAATGAGCTCAATAAAGTTGTTTCTCTTGACCCCGTTTTGACCGGACAGGTCCTCAAGCTTATCAACTCCTCCTACTATTCGTTGGTGGCAAAGGTTACCTCGCTGACTCGGGCAATAACTATGCTCGGTATGAACACTGTGAAAAACATGGCCTTGAGTACGGCGGTTATCCGCACGGTTGGCAGCGCCAAGAAGTCAAAGGTGCTGCCTACTTCAAAATTCTGGGCTCACTCCATAGGTGTCGGTGCCTGCGCCAAACTGCTCGCCGTGGCCAAAGATGTGCCTGTTATGGGGCGTGAGGAATATTTCGTCGCCGGCCTTCTGCATGATCTCGGCAAAATACCCTTTGGCGATGAATATTCAGAGGTCCTGGCGATTGCCAGGAAAGAACAGGCCTCCTTAGTCGATGTTGAACGCGAGCTTTTGGGAATTGATCATCAGGACGTCGGGTTGATGATAGCTGAAAAATGGAAACTCAACCCGGTGATACGGGACTGCATAGGCAATCATCACCAGCCCGAACAGCTCGATGAAGACCACCGGCAGCAGATCGCACTGGTCTCCCTGGCCAATATATACATAAACATCTTTGACATAGGGTATGCGGGCGATTCCTTCCCGCGCGAGGAAAGCATCGCTCCGCTGCTGGAGATGGCCGGTCTGAGCTGGCCCGAGTATGCAGGGGTCCGCGAGGATGTTGAAAGTGAAATTGAACGGGCCCAAATTTTCTTACAGATTTGAGAGAGAATATGATGAAAGTCAAATTTTGGGGAGTCAGAGGGTCCATCCCCTGTCCGGGGCCGCAGACGGCGAAATATGGCGGCAACGGTGCCTGCATAGAACTGCGGATCGGCAAGAAGGGGAGGATCGTCATCATCGATGCCGGCTCCGGCATCAGGGAGCTGGGTGCGCACCTGCTCAAGAATGATCTGCCCAACGGCCCTATATCAGCCGATCTCTTCCTGTCGCATACCCACTGGGATCACATTATGGGGTTCCCCTACTTTACGCCCATCTATATCCCGGGCACGCAGATGAAGGTGTACGGTCCGGTGACCTTCGAGGAGGACCCGCTCGAGGAAGTCGTCGGCGGGCAGATGACATACCGGTATTTCCCGGTCAATTTCGGCGAGCTTAGTTCCAACATCGAATATATCCGGCTGCAGGAGAACCCCAGTATCGATCTGGGAGACGGGCTTAAGCTCGCGACCAAATTTCTCAACCATCCGATCACCACCCTCGGCTATCGCTTCGAGTTCGACGGCAAGGTCTTCTGCACCTGCTATGATACCGAGCCGTTTCGCAACCTTTTTATCACTGATCCTGAGCATGTCGACTACGACGAGGCCATGGCCATTGAGGGACAGGAGGTGGCCGAAGAACAGAATCTGGTTCTCGAGAGTTTCTTCGAAGGAGCGGATCTGCTGGTTTATGACGCGCAGTATACCGAGGAGGAGTTCATCGCCAACCGCATCGGCTGGGGACATACGCCTATCGAGCACGCCATAGAAGCCGCCGGTCGAGCCGGCGTCAAACGTTTGGCTCTTTTTCACCATGATCCCGACCGCACCGATGAACAAATCGATGAAATGGCCAAAAGATACTGTCGGCCCGGTGGCGACAGGGGCATGGAGGTATTTTTTGCCAGGGAGCGCTCGGAGATCGAACTTTAGGCTCGATCATAAACGACCCCGGTAAAACTGCCTCTTGACTGATGCCACGCATTCAAGGTCGGGCTGGTAGAGCAGTTGCGGCGGTGCCGGTCGGGGCAGTCGCAGGGCCTCGCAAAAGGGCGTGGTCTCCACATTCCGATTCCAGGCCTCCACCAGCAGACTTTCCAGATTGACAGTGTCCTCGATGTTATAGGCGAGCAGGGTCTCCAGAGCCTTCTCGTCATTGTAGCGCTCATAGCGGTGCCAGAGATAGACGGCAAAGAGACCGTCGACGCCGTCAAGCGCCCCCCTGTGTATTCCCAGCTGCTTTTCACAGCCCTTCAGCCCTCCCGAAAATCCAAGCCTGGCCAGGACAAAGCGAAGATCAATGTGCGCCTGATGCAGCCGTATACGGAAAAAACGTTCGATGAAAGGAATATCGAAACCCTTGCCATTATAACTGACCAGCACCGTGTAGCGCTGAATGTCTTCAACAAATTCTTCCAGGTTTCTGCCATTTATATAGACACTGACCTGCCGGCCATCATAGAGAGCGATGGTGGTAATTATGGCTTCATCTCCCAAACCCGTGGTCTCGATGTCAATATAGGCTGTCGCTTCCCTGAAGGTGTTGAATATACGCCACTGTTCACTACTTGCCAGGCGGTCGCAAAAAAAATTGGGATCGTTTCTGTCAAGGGCGTCCAGGGAGAGATCGAATATCTGTGGAATTTCCATGCGGGAACGTTTGGCCAGTTTCACTCCCGGTTCCTCGCGCCATTGACGCCAGCTGGTTATGCCGCTTTGCCAGAGGCGGTTTTCGGTTTTCAGGCCAATGCCGTTTATGTGACAGAAGGTGTGCTCAAGCATGGGAAGAAGGTGAGAGACTCACTCCTAGAGAACAAAATGGACAAGAAACAAGGCAATAAAAACCGCCGGCAGGAGGTTGCCGATGGGCAGCCTCTTGATGTCGAGAAGGTCAAGAGCAATGGCCACTATGAGAAGGCCGCCGACACTGTTCATCTCGGCAATGGCGGTTTCGGTCATGATTCCGCTGGCCCAGCCGGCCAGTAGGGTGATGCCGCCTTGATAGATGAGAAGGGGAAAGACGGAGAGTATAACCCCGGCACCGAGAGTCGCAGTCAGGGCGATGGAGGCGATGCCGTCCAGGGCTGCCTTGGCGTAGAGAATCGTCGGTGCTTCGCCGACACCGTCCTGGAGTGCGCCCATAATGGCCATGGCGCCGACACAATAGAGCAGGCTGGCGGTGACGAACCCTTCGGCAATACTGCCGTGGGAGGCGAACCTCTCCTGCAGTCTTTCGGAAAAACGGCGCAGGTGTCTTTCTATTCCCACCAGCTCACCGATGATGCCGCCGGTGATAAGGCTGGCTATGATAATGAGGATATGCGTTCCCTGCAGGGCAAGCTGGAGGCCTATCAACAGGACGGCAAGACCGAGGCCGGCCATCATCGTACGGCGCAACGGCATCGAAATGTGACGTCCGGCGAAGTGGCCAACGGCACAGCCTCCGATCACTGCGGCGATATTGACCAGTGTTCCCTGTAGAATCATTTCCTCTTTTCTCCTGAATGGACGGGCCGACTGCTAACAGCGCAGGCCAGAGAGCCCGTTTGCCACGGCGGCGGCGCGTTGCTCAGCAGCAGCCGATTCTCGTAAAGCTACCAAAGATGACGGACAGCGGACAGAGACACTACATTATAGAATCGCCCCTAAAAGTCAAAAGATTTATTCATGATTTTTTTCTTTGGTCGACCTTGTCCGGTTTGGTAGACTTGTTTTCAAACCTATTGGAAGAAAAAGGGAGGTAGCATCGCCAATACTCTCAACATACGGGGGGGATTCAGAATGAACCCAAATCCGCACCCGGCCGGCTAAAACCTCTCCGTACGATGCGACAAACGTGAGGAACATTATGATACGTATAAACAAAGGCATACATCTCGATGAATCAGAGTTCGAGTTGTTACCGATACGGGCACAAGGTCCGGGAGGTCAAAATGTTAATAAAACTTCATCGGCAATACAGTTGAGGTTTGATATCAGCAATTCAAGCCTGCCTGACTATCATAAGCATAGACTTCTCCAACTTTCGGACCAGAGGATTTCCAAGGAGGGGGTCTTCATAATAAAAGCCCAACAGTTCAGAACACAGGCCCAGAACAAAGAAGATGCCATCGCTCGTCTTGTTGAAATAATTAGAGCGGCCGGTATTCGGCAAAAGAAGCGCAAGCCAACCAAACCCAGTAGGGGGGCAAAGAAGCGAAGGGTGGATAAAAAGGTCAAAAGGGGAAGGATTAAAGCAATGAGGGGTAAAGTTGAGGACTGAAAACCTCATTGTATACAATAAATAATTGCAATCTGAATTTCATCTGATGGTTTCTGATTTTGGACAATTTCTGACAGGCTGCATCCTTGGCGCTGTTCAATAAGCTATGCTTGGAGAACCTATTACATATCAACCTTTAGCGATTTTGGCGATGTTCTTAGGCATCGGGCGACTGCGTCACCATTGCTTGCTGATCGAACAGGATCAGACTACTGACGATCAACAAGGGGAGCAGGTTCACATGGGTGAAAAATCCGTGGACTTGGGAGTGGGCTGACAGGATTTCCATGAAAAGTATTGGTGTCAATGCTAGGAGAAGGAAGGCCCGACCTTCCCGCCATATTACTAATGCCCTGGTCCGCCGTTCCTTAGTGACAAACGGCAGAACCCCGAAGATAATCACGGTCAATGGTCCCCAAAGCGCCTTGAGCTCTACAATATTCTTGAGGATCGCCACCAGCCGCCAGGGTGATGAATCGCCACCGCGCAGGCGCAGAGATGTTGCTTCGCCTATATTGACCCAGACAGACGGGCCAAGAGTAGCTGCAGCGAGAAAGAACTTCGCCGTCCATAGTCCGACATAGCCGAGGGCAAAAAAGCTCAGAAGCCAGAGCACGGAGCGGAGCGGCTGCGCTGTCTTGTTCCGTACTGCCACCCACCATACCATGGCAGGAATGGCGGCGTTTAGCGCAGGTGTGGTGAGGAAATCTGTGTAAGCGGTGAGCGCCCCGCAGAGAAAAAACGCCATCAGAGGCTGGTGTGTCTGGTCACGCTTCTTCCCCGCAAGCCAGATTGAGAAGCCCAGCAGCACCCACCATGCTACCGCCTTGGTCAACAGCATCAAGGGACCTGCAAAATTAACAAACAGAAAGGGCAGGAAAAAGGCCGCTGCAAAACCCGCCCCTGCCAGAGAGGCTAACCGAACCGCCAACCAGATCATCAACCCCGCCGTTACCAGAAAAACCACAGCGCGTAGGTCCGCATAGGGCAGCACTGACAACAGGACCCGTCCGGGCACTGCGTATCCATGCCAGTAGCGGTAGTAGACTTGCATGGGGGCCTCCTTGCCGGCTAACCCGAGCTGCATTGCCCTACAACCAGGCCACACTGGGACGGTCACGGCCTTTGGCTCATTTTGTAAAAGAGGGGCCATTCCTGCTGTCACACCCATACACTCTGTAAATAGATCAATCTTGCGTCCGTTAAAAGCAGATTGATATTCTACATTGAGCAGGTCCACGTCTTCGAGAATATGTTCTCTGATGGGCTTGTCCGGCAAGGCCATCACCACCGTCATCAGGACCCAAAACAGGCCCGTCAGTATAGGGATCAAAAAAAGACATAACCCAAACCGTTGCCAGACAAAACGCTCAACCATTCCCCTGTTCCTCCGGTGACCGCAGAACCGAATCCCGTAAGTAAGCCAGCCGCTTGGTCTCCGCATGATACCGTGAGAGTACATCGAGCGTCAGGCTCATGGCAAAGAAGATGACAGCGGCTATCATGATACCGGTGTCGAGGATGGCAGTGGGAAAATGCGGTACCAGACCGGTTTCCAGAAACTCAACCACCACCGGTACCCCCAACGCGAAGGATGTTAACGTGAGCACTGCCGAGAGGCTGCCAAAAAACAAGAACGGCTTATAAGTAGAAAGGAAACGTACCAGCTTGAGCAGGATATAGCTGCCATCACGCCAAGTTTTCAATTTGCTCTGGCTACCTTCAGCCCGCTCAGCATAGATGGTCTCCACTTCCCCCACCGGCAAACGCATGAAGGCTGCGTGGGCTGACAACTCGATTTCAATCTCAAACTGTCTGGACACGGAGGGAAAGGTTTTCACAAACCGGCGAGAGAAGACTCGGTATCCGGACAAGACATCCCCCATCGGCATCCGGAAGACTCTGCAAAATACCTCGGTGAACGGCCGGTTGCCCAACTGGTGGCCAGTGCGATAGGCTGCCTTGCCTTTATGGCGACGCACCCCGGTAACCATATCAAGCTGTTCCCGCAGCAACATTGCGATCATGTGCGGTGCTGCAGTTGCCTCATAGGTGCCGTCTCCATCGGCCATGAGGTAAATATCCGCCTCTACCTCCGCCAGCGCCCGACGGATAACGTGGCCCTTCCCTTTGAGTGGCTCCTGTCGAACGACGGCACCAGCCGCGAAAGCTACCTTTGTAGTTTCATCCATAGATGCATTATCATACACAAAAACTTGAGCCCCCGGCAGGGCCGTTCGGAAATCCGCCACAACTGCAGCTATCGCTGCTGCCGCGTTATGACAGGGCAGGATTACAGCACAGCGCAAGTTCGGGGGAAAGTTAGGTGGGGGTGACATAAAGCCTCGTTTCTAGGTGACAGGTCATCGCTTTGTAAGTTTCCCCTAATCTTTCTGCTATTTTCAGCCATCAATACCCGACAAACTATCTTCTTCTCACCGTCTTCTCAAGAATTTTTTGTTGATGCGATTTGCCTCTCTACAGATTTAGGGATTAAATCTGTAGAATCGACCTTGTTCGACCGAGCGCCAGACCTTGCAACTGGTAATTTAAAAGAAAAACCTATCAGGGTGAGTTGGTATTCTTTCTGATCACGTAATCTTAGAAACTGTTCACTGATTTTGACATTGCCATAACGAAGGTAGTAATTCTAGTCACTTACTGAAACGAATCGTAAATTCTGTATATACGGACCATCCGAGGTGAACTGTAGACTGTGGCAGACCATCCCTTAGACGGAGAAAGAGCTGTTAGGGTATTGGGGACAATAATTAGAAAAAGTTGGATGAGTTGCTCCATTT
>CAKZOA010000431.1 GCA_937132035.1 uncultured Desulfobulbaceae bacterium
GAAACTCAAGGAGGAGCAGATCAATTATCAGGCCTATCACGACGCGCTCACCGGCCTGCCGAATCGCAGTCTCGCCAATGACCGGCTGGAAATGGCCATACTTCATGCCAAACGGTGGAACAGCAAGGTCGGCCTATTCTTCCTCGATCTGGATAATTTCAAAACGGTCAACGACAGTCTCGGCCATGCCTTCGGCGACCGTCTGCTGCAGAAAGCAGGCAAACGGCTCGGCAGGGTCGTTGGCGAGGAGAACACCGTTGCCAGGCTCGGCGGAGATGAATTTCTGGTGATTGCAGTCGATATCGCCAGCGAACGGCAGGTTCTCAACCTTGCCGACCGGCTGGTGGAATGCTTCAAGGAACCTTTTCACATAGGCGATCAGGAAGTGTATGTCACCTTCAGTATCGGCATTACCCTCTTTCCCGATGACGGCGAAGAAATAACGGTTCTGACCAAAAACGCCGATGCCGCCATGTACCAGGCCAAACAGAATGGCCGCAACGCCTATTCCCTGTTCACTCCAGGGCTCATAGAGAAGGCCTCGGACCGAATGAGGCTGGAGAAGGATCTACGCCACGCTCTCAAAGACGACCAGTTCAGCGTTTTTTTTCAGCCGAAATATTCTCCGGCAGCCGATGTGGTGTCGGGGCTGGAGGCGCTGGTGCGCTGGCGGAAGCCCGATGGCTCGGTGGTCAGTCCCGGCGAGTTTATCCCTGTTGCCGAAGACACCGGACTGATAATCCCTCTGGGAGAACAGGTGCTCCGTCAGAGTTGCCGGGCACTTATATATCTGGATAGTCTCGGTTTCACGGGGTTGAAGGTGGCCGTCAATCTTTCGCCGGTTCAATTCATGCAACCCGATCTGGTGGAACGATTTCTGTGGATTCTCAAAGAAAACAACCTGCCGCCATCCCGTCTGGAACTTGAGATCACCGAGACGACGATGATGACCGATCTTCAGGCATGTTTGGCGAAATTGAACCTGCTGGTTGATCACGGCATACGTGTTGCCATCGATGACTTCGGTACAGGCTACTCTTCATTATACTATTTGAAGAACCTGCCGATCGATTCCCTCAAAATCGACAGAAGCTTCATTCGTGATATCACCCATGATTCCAGCGATGCACAGATTGTAGAAACCATTATCCTGATGGCGAGAAACCTCGGTATAGACGTGGTTGCCGAGGGCGTTGAGACCGCGGAGCAGCTTGCACTGCTCACCCGCTTTCGTTGCGAGCAGGTTCAGGGGTATTACTACAGCAGGCCCTTGCCGTTGGAGGATCTCGCCTCCTATCTCGTCGCCCAGGAGGGACGATGCGCCGCAGCCTGATGCTGCACCAGCACGAATAATGTAAAGGTTAAGGGTGAAGGGAGATCGCAGACAGCTTGTCGTGCAGCAACAGCGGACTTAAAAATGCCATCGCCTGTCGAGGAGACCGATACGATAATGGCATCGGCCTTGGTCTTGTCGTAGGGAAAAGGTATTGGTCCAAAAGCCAGTCTAGGAGCGCATACCATCGGCGCACTTCCACTGGGGAGTGAGGATTTCATGCTGACCGGGACTCAGGCCGCTGGAGCTGACAGCTTGCATGGCCTGGTTCAGAACCTCGGTTTCGTCGTTGAAGACATTGCAGAGGAGCTCGACTTCGCCGTCTTGGCAGGGTTCGACCATCAGTATAATCCCATCCGGGTGTACGACCCGGGTTGCTTCCCGTAGGGCCGCGATACTGTTCTGGTGGTGGAGGGAAAGGGTGAAGACGACGGCATCGAAGCAGTGTGCGGCAAAGGCAAGGCTCTCTCCTGAGGCCAGTGCAAAGGTGATGCCGCTCAGGCGCCCTCTTGCCTTGTCAAGAGCCACTCCCTCGGGGCCAACGGCGGTCAGCCGGCCAGTGTGGCAAGAGAGTTGAGAGCTGAGACGGCCGTCGCCGTAGCCGACTTCGAGGACGGACTTACCAGCGAGGTGGATGTGCCTGATGATGACGTCCAGGAAGAGATTTCCGGGGTCTATTATCATGAAGTCGTTGTAAAGATGGTGCGGCTCCGGAGTGATTGTGGCTTCAGGTGCCCTTCTTGCGATAGACCATGCCGTTGAATCTGGCAACAACCCTATCCTGCTCATCGCTCACCAGCACGTCATAGGCGCCGAGACGACCGGGTTCAGCCACTTCCGTGGCCACGGCGTAAAGCGTTCCCGATGATCTTCCCTGCAGGAAGGTAATATTGGCATTAATAGCCAGGGCCAGCTGTCCGCGGCTGTTGGAGGCGACAGCAAAGGCAAGATCGGCAAGAGTGAATATCGCTCCGCCCTGGACGACGCCGGCGGCGTTGAGATGTTTCTTCTCTATGTTCATGTGCGCCCGGCAGTAACCAATGGAGGCCTCATCTACTTCGATGCCGGTGAGCAGGGCATACTGGTCGCCCGACAGCAGGATCCTGGCTTTTTCTGTATCCATGTTTCTTGTCCATGTGTTTTCTTGGAATAATCGTTCTGTTCACTGAACACGTTTGTATGGCCCACTTTCCTTCAGCGCCCCGATTCCGCGGTTGGCTGGCCTGAAAATAGCTTTTCCGCTGAAGATCAAGGCGCAGGAGAATGTTTTCCTGGAAGCGCATGGGGAATCTTTTTAGCATACATCTTTTATGGGCGGCGTTGCATTTGTTTATTGAAAAATCCCTGGATTTCTTTATATCTATGAATAAGGTTTTTTCAGTGGCGCCGGAGTTCAGCTCCTGGATTTCCGGCGAGACGTTTTTCAATAAACGCCTATGCCGGTACTGAGGTGGACTGGAGGTAGCGTGCC
>CAKZOA010000432.1 GCA_937132035.1 uncultured Desulfobulbaceae bacterium
AATCCGGGCCTGGCTTGCAGGAATGAGCGTGCCGACGGCATTGTAGGATTTGGTTACGATCCGCACTTCAGCGGTGACGGTGGATCTGGGGCTTCTCTGCGGTTCTGCTGCAGGCTGGACGGTTCCGGGTCCGATCTCTTTTTCAGGAGAAAAAACAATGAAGAAAAGGATGGCGGCAATAATGCAGACAAGGATCGTGGTTGTTAGAGCCTTCTTTTTTGTATTCATGCACAAACCTTAGCCTGAGAAGTTGGTGAGTTGCGGCAGTTTCCATGAAACCTTGTTGGTCAGCGGATCGGCAGATGACAGCTTATCCGCTACCGGCGGCGTCAGGAAGCGTTGCCCAGAGGCCCAGGGCCCGGACGACGTCGGCTCGGGCCTTGACGCGGTTGTATCTGGTGGCGGCAACGCGGATTCGTGCGCGGTTGCGGTCGAGTTCAGCTTCAAGATAGCGGGTAACGGTTACGGCACCGCCCTGATAATGTTCACGCACCAGCCGGAATGATTCCTCCGCGGCGCCGATGCTGTTTTGGGCTACCGTATAGCGGCGTTCGGCCTCTTCGAGGTTTAGATAGGATCTTTTGACGTCGAGTTTGATATCAAGGAGGGCTCCAGTAAGCGCCGCCGCTGTTTCATTGGCCATGGCTTCAGCCCGGGTGACTGCCGCCGGCCGCGAAAAGCCACTGAACAGATCCCAATTGAACTTCAGCGCGGCATTCCAGTTTTCCCGGCTTCTGTCATAGTTCAAGTCGGGGTCGTCGAGGTAGTAGCTGGCGGCGAAGTCAAGCCGGGGCAGGTAGTTGCCCCTGGCCTTACGTACACCCATCCTGGCTTTTTCCAGCTGTCGCCGCATTTTGTCCAGTTCCGGTCTGCGGTTGACAGCAAGGACTACTGCCGCTTCATAATCCTCAGGGATGTCGGGCAGGTCGTGTTTGAGAGTGGAGAGTTCCGCATCGCTGCCAAAAAGTGTGGGCTCCATACCCATAAGATTGGCCAGCGAGGCCATGGCCAGGCGGTGGCGGTTGCGGCTTGACAGCAACTGTTCCTTGATACGGGCCAACCGCACCTCCATGGAGAGAACATCGGATTTGACGACGGCGCCGCCACGGTAGCGGATCTGCATGATGCGCAGCTGTTCGCTGACGGTCCTCACCGACTCCTTGGCGATGGAAACAAAGTCTCTGGCGGTCAGGGCGTCATAAAAAGACTCTATGACCTGGGCGGTGAGATCATTGGCAACACGGTTGCGGTCGAGTTCGGAGATGGTGATGTCTTTTTCGGCCATGCGCCTGGAAAGAGAGTCTTTGAAGCCGTTGAAAAGGTTAATCCGGCCGGTGATACCCGATTCGAAGTTTTCAAACCAGCCGGGGTCATTGAAATTGACATCAGCGGGAAGAAGACGTTGATCAATAGTTTTAAACAGATATGACGAAGGCGCGTCGCCCTGCATGTACTCGCTGTAAAAGGAAAGCTGCGGCCAGAAATGGGAGCCGGCTATACTCAGCATTGCTTTCGACTTGCGGATATTCCAGACGGCGGCGGTAAGGTCGGGGTTGTGTTGGCGCGCCGCAACTAAAGCATTGTCGATGGTGAGTGGCGAGTCCAGCAGGTAGCCGGTGGTGTCGTCGATAGTCGGGGCTTCTTCGATGCTGACACCGTATTGGTTGCCATTTTCGGGTCGGCCGAAAAGATCGGCCTCTGTGGTATATTGCGTGCAGGCGCACAGCCACAAAGGCAGAGACAACAGCATAACGATGAGCTGATTTGGCATAGCACGGACGACACGTTGAATATTCAGGTACCGGAGTTTGCAGCCGATGGTGCCTGTGTCAATGAAGTCGCAGTCTTTCGAACCGGAGGGCAGCTACATTGACGACATACTGGTTGGCTGTCGTTTATGTGTATTATTTCGTTATAGTACTGGTAATGATATCAGAATTCAACGCTAAAAAGAAATCTGATTACGTATGAAACAGAGCTTCCGGAACACCAGTATGATAGTAGCTGAAACTCATGGGTCACCAGGGGGAAATGGTGGTGGGAACCATGAATGCGTACCACCACACCCTCCGATGGACAAGAAATGTCAAGGCGTTATGTAAACTGTCGGGGATCAAGGCGGGGGTATTGTCTGCAGGCTTGGGTCACGAGCTTTTTCAACTCCCCGCGGATTGTCTTTTCAGGCGGGGGCAGGGGAATGTTGGTGAGCAATTCCTCCACCGGCGGTGGCGGATCGATTTTCATTTTTCTCTCGAGTTCCTCCGGGGATGTGGTGTTGACATGCAGGTCTTCGCCGGCATGGCCGCTTCCAAGGCCTCGGAGAAAGTGAAAAATGGTGTTGATATCGTTCTTGCGGTAGAAAAGTTTGATTTGTTCGCAGATGGTCTGGTGATCTTCCTGCAGGCGGTGGTAGGAAGTTCGATATTCCTTGATATGACGATAGAGGGTGGCGTAGGCATCGAGAAACATGTTGCGGAGGCAGCCTTTTCTGGTAAATCCCCGAATATTCCTGGCGGCAAAGAGCTGCTGCCCGTCAAAAGATATGGCGCCGAAAAAATCGTCAGTGAGATCGTCGGAAAGGCCGCACAGTTCCAGAAATTCATCGAACAGGGTATCGCCCAGGAGGGCATGGAGACGGTGGAAATCAACGGCTACGGTCTGCTGGAGCTCAGTGGAGAGATTTTCAATGTTCTTCAGGTAGGCTTCGGTGTCTTCCTCGATGATCTTGCGGAAGCCGAAATACCTGTCGGCAATCTCTTTTTTGACTTCGAGACTGAGCAAGTGGTCGATGCCATCCATTGTATTTCCTTGCATTAAGCGAGAAGGTTGTCTGAAGAAAACGGTTGGAGGCTTTAATGGTGACGGTCAGATTCAACTCGGGTATGCTGTTGATTCTGGTTGATTCGTCGTTATCGTTATTCAGCATGTTCTTGAAGGGTTGTACCTCCCTCCTTAAGGATACACATATGGGATTTAGCCAAACACGTCAAGATATAACTGCTGCCGTCAAGGAGCAGAGTGACATTGTCAGAATCATCGGTGAACATGTCGAGCTGAAAAAGAGCGGTGTGCGTTATCTGGGGCTGTGCCCCTTCCACGGGGAAAAGACCCCTTCCTTTTCCGTACATGGCTCGGAACAGTTTTTTTATTGCTTTGGCTGCAGCGAATCGGGTGATGTTTTTTCCTTTCTGATGAAATATCACAATTATGACTTTCCCACGGCCTTGAAATACCTGGCCGACAGGCTCAATATTCAGCTGCCGGAGAAGAGAGTCTCCCCGGAGGAGAGGCAGCGAGAGTCGAAACAGCGACTCCTCTATGAGGTGGCCGGCAAAGCCGCCGACATCTACAGGGAGTTCCTGCTCTCCGGCAGCTCAAGAGAAGCCGCCCGTGCCTATCTGCAGCGTCGGGGGATATCGGCTGAGGCCCAAAAGCGTTTTCATATAGGCTACGCTCCAGCAAAAGAGAGTGGGGGGTGGAATTTTCTGGGCGGCAGGCTCACCGCCGAAGAATCGGCTCTCGCCGTGGAAATAGGTCTCGTGGTCAAAAAAGAAGGTGGCGGAACCTATGACCGCTTTCGTGACCGTATCCTCTTTCCCATCTACGATATGCAGGGCAGAGTCTGCGGATTCGGCGGGCGCATCGTCGGCGAGGGACAGCCGAAGTATATGAACTCG
>CAKZOA010000433.1 GCA_937132035.1 uncultured Desulfobulbaceae bacterium
CGATTCCCCTGCTCCTCGCGGGCGCCGCGCTCGGCCTGCACGTGCTGCGGGCGGGAAAATGCATTGCCTCCACTCCGGAGACCATGGCCGAGGTACGATATGGAGGGAGCAGCCATCGCCTTGATTTCCTCTCTCCTCCTGGGAGATAAATACCCGCTGTGCAGGCATATTAAATCTCCGTCCGTTGTCCGAGCTTTATCGTGCTCATGTGCTCAAGATGTTGAAACAGGATGGGCTGATAGGTGACACCTTCATAAAAGTGATAATGAAGTGGCGTCACACCACCGGATTCAGCGTCCAAAATGAGGTGTGGATCAAACCACGACCCAAGAGGAATAGAAAATCTCTCTCACTGCATTACCCGTAATTCCCTCTCCCTGGAAAAGCTGAAGGCCACCTTACAAAATGGCCTTTTTACTCAATCTCTTCGTTGTGTCAGAAAATTTTTTCCTGGGGATATTAAGTGTATAACTCCGAAAAAATTTCCTGCCACGCCTCGACCTTGAGCGAAAATCTCTATTATTCAAGGTACCCTGAAGTATGAAGAGGGTGATTCATCGGTAATCTACCCCTCGAAGATGACGCACGGAAAAAATAAGAGAATCTCCCAGCCAAGATTAAAGCATTATAAAATTTAATGTAATACTTGTTGACAGTTTTATTAAGTTCTTATACATAAGAGTGCTAGGCGGGTGAAACCGGATATTGCAGGTATTCGCCGTGTCGGCTGAATCGTGCCTTAATCAGCTATGTCCACATCAACTGGAGCATGGAATGTGAATGTATGCAACAATCAGATTAAGAGTTATGCTAAATACTTTAGGTTGCATAATTTTCGATGCCGGCTCGCCATGGAGGGTATGGCATGGGGTTCTGTTGAAAAATGATCATCTTTTCTCAACAGATGGCAGCACCATGCCTGTATCAGTCTCATCTACTCATTGTTCAGGAGGAACCGCATGAAAAAACTCGTATTGCCAGTGGTGGCTGGGATATTCGCGGCAAGCATCTATTCCACAACTGTGTTGGCCGACTCTGACGTCCAGGCTCAACTTAATGATTTGAAGAGCAAGATTGCTGAGCTGGAAGCAGTGCAGAAGAAGCTGGAAGGACTGAAAAAACAGGTCCAGGATATTGAGACCGCCCAAAAGCAGCAGGATTATGATTCACTGAAGGAGCAACTCACCGAGGTCAAAACCCATGATGCCGGCGATAATATCAAATGGTCCGTAGACTTCCGCACAGCCTATGAGATAGTTGACCACTCCATGAACGATGGAATGCTGCCGACAGGCAGGTATGACCTTACTTTGCCGCCACAGTATGGATATGGCATGTTCGCTCCGGGCCAGGGTGAAGATTCCAGCAATGCGCTGCTGACCAACAAACTTATTCTCGGCATGGCAGCCCAGCCTGTGGAAGATCTTGTGTTCAGGGGATCTCTGGGAGTTTACAGCGTTTTTGGAGAAAGCAGTTTCGAGAGGACCAGCATGTTTCAGGATTTCGACTGGTATGCCTCTCAGAAACCCCAGGATGATGTCTACTTGAGGCTCAGGGAGGCCTACTTCCTCTATTTTGGCGAAATGGGAGAAAATCTGCCCTACTCGGCAAGCCTGGGACGTCGCCCGTCGACGGACGGATTCCTTGTCAACTGGCGCGAGGGCAATTCCGAACCTGCCTCTCCCATCGGTCACAATATCAATATGGAATTTGACGGCGCGAGTTTCAAGCTCGACCTCGACAAGGTAACCGATGTCTCGGGGCTGTATGCAAAGCTCTGCCTCGGACGCGGTTTCTCCAATACTCTGGGCATGTACTCCATGAGTAACCAGTACAACTTCAACGCGCCCTATGGCGAAAGCGACGACAACCCGGATATGGACCTGGCCGGTGTCATCCTGCAACTCTTTAATGACGGCCAGTATCAGCTCATGGCCAACGTCTTTCAGTCCTGGAATCTCATGGGCCTGGGACTCGATATCAACATGAGCGATCCGTTCAGCCCGAGAGGAACCTATACCCTGGCTCCAAACCGCTTCCATGACGTTGGCGACATGACCGGCGGTGCACTTTCATTGCAGATGAACGGTATCGGCGAAGGCTTCGAGGGTTTTCTTGCCGAGACCATCTTCTTTGTCTCTGTTGCTGGCAATAAAACCGATCCGAGCAATAAGACGGTCAATCGGCTCAATGGCTCAGAGCAGGCAGCAGAGATGTTTGGTTTCGGCGGAAAAGGCATGTTGGGCAGCACCGACAGTGAGTTCGGCTACTCCTTCTATGTCGGCTTGAACATGCCGGCAGCGAGTATTGGCGGAGTTTTACCTACGGCGAAGATACTCTGGCAGGATCAAAACTGGCCACCAGAGGCAGCGCCTATGAAGCATACTATACCTTTCCGGTTATAGGGGAATACCTGACCGGGCAGGTACGTTACACCTACTACGACTACAACCATGCCGGCAGCGACACATTCTTCGGTCAGACCGGAAATCCCGACGGTCTCATGGGAATAATGCCCTATGTCGATGACGCCCAGGATATCAGGTTCTACCTGCGTTACCGTTATTAGCATGGCCTAGCAAGGAGCATACACCCCTTTATGAGCTGGAATCATGGTGCTGCAATGATTCCAGCTGCTCATTTCCGCAACTGGCTACCTCGGCTGTCAGACAGAGGCCGTCTAAGGCATATCCGCCATGGTGGCAGGGGAAACACCTCTCTGGAATTTCTCCGCCCCTGGCAAGGAGACACCATCTATTGCTTGAAGAGCTGTGCCACCGGCTGCAGGCAAGCGGCATGCTTACGCAGACGAAGGAGAATATCCTCGAGAGGGTTTGGGCCAAGCTTTTCATCAATGTCCACATCAATGCTCTTCCTGTCATCCATGACTGCAACTGGTGAGCAGGGTTAAAGAGATAGAAACCCACTATAGGTGATCCTGCACTCAGTAACATCGTATCTGATTCGTCTTCGACGGCGCCCTCGCCGACATCGGTAGTTTATTTTTGCCGCGCCCCTCACTGACGCTCATTGCGGTTGAATTCATACCTGCTCTCGCTATAAACGGTTCCATTGTTTTCATGTTAATCTCTATACCAGAGAAGAAATCCGCCCGCGCAGCGAGTAGCGGTCCTACAGCAGTATCTCGATACCAATCATGTCTTCTATCGCCCTGATGGAGTCTACTGGATTGGTCTCCTCGAACTCTATTTGGAAAACCCCATTGATATTAATCAAGGCGGTACTATGATTTTTATATAAACAATCACTGGGGTAAATGAAATGGCCCCACAGTATTCATCAAAATGAAAGGAGGAAAGTATGAAAAGGTTACCGTTATATCTGGCAACGCTCATTCTGGCACTGGGTTTCACGGGAATTCAACCGGTTTTTGCACAGCAGGACGGTTACATGAAGGTCGAGGATGTTGAAGAATTGCTCGATGATTACGAGGACTTTATCGGCAAAAAGGTGAGTGTGCCCGGAGAGGTGGAATATCGTATTGATTCTCGGGCATTTGTTCTGGAAAGCGGAGGGCTCATTAACGATGAGATAGTCGTTTTTCTTCCCAAGGGATTTGCGGATGATCAGTCGACTATGATTGTAGATGATGCCGACCTCACGGTAAAAGGCACGATCATTACCTATAATGTTGTTGAGGTCGAACGCGAAATGGATTGGGACTGGACGCCGGAGATCGAGGCAGAGCTTGAAAACGTGGTGGTGGTCCTGAAAGCAGAAGAAATCATGCAAAGGTAACAGGACAGCTGAGATTCTTTGTGGGAAAGTTCAGCTCCCATCAAGCATAGACAGTATCGGGCGTGGTGGACCCATTGGAGGTTCACCAACCCGAAAAAGCACGGGCCAGAATACCAAGTTTTGTGAACGTCCCCTCCCTTTTTCCTCTCTAAACTCACTAAGCGCTGGCGGTCTTTTTCCCCAGAATATCGGCAGCTTCCTATTTGTCGACGCTGCTGTTGCTGCCGATTTTTACCTTTAGCTAGAATGGAGAGGCGGAGGGGTCAAGTCGGCTTTTGACTCTTGTTCAAAATTTTTTAATAACGAAAAAATGAACCGGATAAACCGGTGACCATCATGTTGCCTTTACCTTCCCGGCAATATATTCGTCGGTGAAGGCGGTGGAATTGCTCTGATCGCAGGTGTCAGCAGGCTCTACACCCTGCCTGGATTCATGGTAACCATCGTCCTTCTCGTTGCCCCCTCCCACTGGCCATATTGATTTTCGGTACAACGATTCTTTCGAGATGAAGAGACAGACGAAGAGAGCACCACAACAGAAATTCCAAAGGCGGAAATCGAGACATTCAAGGCAAAATTTTATCCAATTACCTGTGAAACTCGGCTGCCTGCGTATACAATGGAGGGAGATGAGATTGGCTGGAAACCAGGGAGAGTCAGAAAAAGTTTAAGCCCCTCAGGGAATACGTCTGTTTCCAATCGGTGAAAAGTGGGGTGAGGAGACACCTCTTCCCGCTGAAACCGCCGAGTACACCTTGAGCAGGCAAGATTGATTATAAGAACGGCAGGAAAAAACAAGTTGCTGGGAGATTTTATCTCTTTCCGGCGTTTTGCAACGGGTGCAGAGGAGAGAAATGAGGGTGGTATGAAACGAGATATATTCCGACGAACGGCTTTCTTCCTTTTATTGGCTCTGTTCATCTTTTTCTTCTCTTCCTGCACCATGGTGCCAAAGACCATGGTCCAAAAAAGCCATCGTGGCGACAAGGCTCTGGCGGCGGAGCGTATTGTCATGGAAAGCACCGATGAGGAGAAAACCTGGCGCACCGGCGAACTCGCTATCCATTACAACATACGCGTGAAGGAGGACTACTTTGATATCCGCGGCTTTGTCGAGGTAGACTCAAGTGTTACCTATACCTTTCCCTCGGCTGAATACCTCTCTCTCTTCCTCTATCTCCTCGATGACGACGGCGTTGCTGTCAGCAGACGGACAGTGCGGCCCAATATTGCCTTTTATTCAACCTTTACCGATAAAGCTGGATTCAGTGCCACCATTGAAAAAGACCATCAGGTATCCTTCATCGCCTTCGGCTATCGTGGCAGCTTTTTCAGCATCGAAGATGATGAGCGGGGAGGAAGACACGGCTACGAGAAGATCGAGTGGGAGATATATCACGATCCCTTTCCCTAACTGCCGGTCGGAACTAGCTTTCAAGGCGTCTCGCAGCCTTTACCTGCCGCCCATCCCTGTGGTGTTTGCAGAAAATCAACGCTGGCAATAATTGCTCATTGGCCTGGCCTTGAATCCCTTCTAAGTCCTTAATTATATAAATATATTAATTCGACAACACACCCCCGGCCGAATGCATTATCGTAGTCGGACGGCGGCAAATGCGGGCTAGTGTCTGTTCAGTCGCAGAAGGTAGATTGAAACCAGAAGGCCTGTGACCAGCAGGAAAAAGGCTATCCAGATCTTTTGCACGAGCAGAATACTGATCAATAAACAGAGCCAGAGCATCAGCAGGGCTTTGCGCAGGGTAGAGGTGGATATGGAGCGGGTCTGCAGATAGTCGCGAATGGTGGCGCCGAAGACCGGATGTTCGAGCAACCAGCGTCTGAGTTTGGGCGAGGATTTACAGCTCAGCGCAGCGGCAAGGATCAGAAAGGGCGTGGTGGGAAGCACCGGCAGCAGGGTACCGATTAGGCCCAGGGCGAGGGAGGTGAATGCGGCCAGTTTCAATAGAATGTTTATCAATGGTGCGACCCGGCCCTGTATGAAGAGAGAGTTTCTAAAACCATGGAATAAGGGACTCCATTTGATTCCAGCTTGATATTCAGTATCTGCTATGCATCATGCTGCATCATTTTAAAACTGGAAAAAGCGCTCATTTCCCGGAATAAAGGTAGTCTTCCGGCTCAGCGGACGCAAGAGATAATCTATCAAAAGCAACGGGCGCACCATACACCCATCCCCGGGAATTTGACTGCTGCCGTCCTGGCTGCAGACACGTGAAAAGAGCACTCCTGCCTCTATGGTACGAGATTCGCCGAGTTTCAGAGGTATTCACACCGAGGTATGCAATAAATTATTGACCTCCGAGATCTTTGGTGGTTTACTCGATTCGCAATTGAGAACAACGTTTTGAAAAGCTGTTGTATAAACGGAATACGGTGAAAATCCGTGACGGTCCCGCCGCTGTAACCGGAGAATGCTCACATGCCCCTATGGGCGGTCACTGGCTTCTTTTAAAGAAGCCGGGAAGGCGTGAAGCGTATTCAGCCGGAAGTCAGAAGACGTATGCACCAGTTGGTGAGAACACGATGGTAAAGGGTTCTGTAAAGGTCATGTGCCTTTCGGAACCCTTTTTGCGTTTCGGCAGGCGCTGTTTCTTCAAACAGGGAGTATACACTCATGCAAACGCAGCTCGAACTCGCCAGAAACACTATCATTACTTCACAAATGAAAAAAGTCGCCGTCGACGAGCACTTCGATCCCGAGCACATCCGCTCACTGGTGGCACGGGGGGAAATTGTCATCCCCTGCAATCCCAGGAGAAAGTCACAAAAAATCGTTGGTATTGGTGCAGGGCTCCGAACCAAAATAAATGCCTCAATCGGCACTTCATCCGATATCTGCGATCTCGACGCTGAAGTACGTAAAGCCGTTGCGGCGGAAGAAGAGGGCGCCGATACCTTAATGGAACTGTCCGCCGGCGGCGATCTCGATCAGATCAGAAAAACCATTCTCGCCACTTCCAACCTGCCCATCGGCAATGTCCCTCTCTATCAGGCTTTTAAGGAAACGGCCAGAAGATACAGAAATCCTTCAAAACTCGACCCCGAGTATCTGTTCGACCTGATTGAGCAGCAATTAGAAGATGGATTGAGTTTCATGGCTGTCCATTGTGGCATCAATCGCTACACCATTGAGAGGCTCCGTAATCAGGGATTCCGTTACGGCGGGCTGGCGTCAAAAGGGGGGACCTTCATGGTTGCCTGGATGGATGCCAACAACAAGGAAAATCCTCTCTATGAACAGTTCGACAGAGTGGTTGCACTGATGAAAAAATACGATGCGGTCCTGTCGCTGGGCAATGGTATCAGGGCGGGCGCCATCCACGACAGTCATGACCGGGCGCAGATGGCGGAGATGATAATTAACTGCGAGCTGGCTGAATTGGGAAGGGATATGGGGTGCCAGATGATGGTGGAAGGGCCTGGCCATGTTCCTCTAGACGAAATAGAGGGAAACATCATGCTTGAAAAACGAATGAGCGGCAATGCCCCCTATTATGTCCTCGGGCCTCTTCCTCTGGACAGCGGTGCCGGCTACGATCATATCGTCTCGGCCATAGGCGCGGCCCATGCGGCACGATACGGTGCTGATCTGGTCTGTTACATAACCCCGGCGGAGCACCTTGCCTTGCCCAATGAGCAGGATGTGCGCGAGGGGGTAAGAGTGGCGAGACTGGCGGTACGCATTGGCGACGTGGCCAAATACCCCGACAGGCGCCACAACGAGAAGGAGGCTGCAATGGCTCGCCGTGACATGCGCTGGCAGGATCTGGAGAAATTTCTGATGTTTCCGGAGCAGGCACGTCGGCTCCGAGAGGAAAGAGCCCCGGAAGCGGAGGAAACCTGCACCATGTGCGGAGATTTCTGCGCCATGAAAAAGGGTATGGAGGTTTTCAGGGACGATATCCGGGGGGATAAGGTTTCAGAAACTGCATCTCAGCAGCCTGAGAAGCATTTCGTCGGTGTGCCGGAGTAAGAGAGTACGGGGTGATGGAGGTGCTTCTCCTGCCGGGATATTGCATCTGCCATCACCTGGGAGTGCGGGGGAACGGGTAGTGTCAGAGTTTCGACCATTCCCTGGGAGAAGTACCCAGGCTCTGAAAGGATGCTCTTTTTCCGGCCCGGAGCTGCGATGAAAGAGGGTGGAGGGCGGCCTGGAGTTTTCAGGCAATACAGGTCGCAATTACCTGTTTGATGTCGGTTTTGCCGGAAAAGACCAGATGCAGGCCCTCCTGGAAAAGAACGGTCATGCCGTCGTTGATGGCCTCCTGCTTGATCTCTTCGGCAGAGCCTTTCTCGATGATCTGCTTTTTAATGGTCTTGCTGGCCAACAGCAGTTCAAAGAGTCCGGCCCTGCCCTTGTAGCCTATACCATTACAGGCCTCACACCCCTTGGCCCGATAGAGGATGAGATTTTTCGAGTAGTGCTGTTTGATGTGATCGTAGAAGAGCACGCCGTAGTTGTTGACCAGATAGTCATATTCATCCTTGGTGGGAGTATACGCTTCCTTGCAGTCGTTGCACAGGGTTCTGATAAGGCGCTGGGCCAAGACGCCTATCAGGGAATCGGCAAAATTGAAGGGGTCGAGTCCCATGTCGATCAGACGGACCACGGTTTCCGCCGCCGAGTTGGTGTGCAGGGTGGAGAAGACCAGGTGGCCGGTAAGGGAGGCCTCAATGCCCATTTTCGCAGTCTCAAAGTCGCGCATCTCGCCGATCATGATGACGTCGGGATCGGCGCGGAGAAAGGCGCGCATGGCGGCGGCAAAGGTGTAGCCGATATTGGGCCGCACCTGCACCTGCCGGAGCCGGTGCTGGGTGATCTCGACCGGATCCTCGGCCGTCCAGATCTTTTTCTCGGGGGTGTTGATGTAACTGAGGGCCGAATGCAGGGTGGTTGTTTTACCCGAACCGGTGGGGCCGACCACCAGAAAGATGCCATGCGGCCGGGTAACGGCGGTGGTTATTCGTTTGAGTATCCGCGTAGGCATAATCTCTTCCAGCGGCAGCGGTTTGCTGTCGGCGAGGATTCGCAGGACAACGTCTTCGTTGTCTCCGGAGGTGGGAACGGTGGCCACGCGGAGTTCGACCTTGTCGGCCTTGGTGGTGGTGAATTTAATTTTACCGTCCTGGGGTTTTCTGCGCTCGGAGATGTCCAGGTCCGCCAGAACTTTGATGCGGGCGATGATCGATCTGGCGTTCTCTTTTGGTATGCGCAGGGTGTCGATACAGTTGCCGTCAACACGAAAACGAACTTCGGCGTCCTGGGCGGTGCCGTAGGGCTCGACATGTACATCGGAGGCGCCGAGATAATAGGCCTCCTCGATGATCTTGTTGACCAGTTCTATGGCCGGTCTGCTGTCGACCTCTATTTCCACGACTTCCTGTGGTGCGGCATGATCGTGTAGGGCGCCCTCGTCACTCTCATAGTGGGCGTCTCCGCTTGTCTGCGGGGCGATATTGCCCAGGCACTCGCGGATATCGTCGCCAAAGCTGAGGACAAAATGAATTTTATCTACACCGAAGATCTGCTTGAGCAGGGGGAGCTCGCGCTGATTGGCTGGGTCCTTGGCGGCGAGAATTAGGGCATTGTCCTTGAGCTGCAGCGGCACAAGGAGGTTGCGCCAGAAGATGTCGGCGTCCTTTCCCTGGATGAGGTTTTCAGCGGAATGGGCGGTCTGCTCCAGATCGATGAACTTGGTCTTATAGACGAAGGCCAGGGTTTCGCCCAATTCCGACTTGGCGATGAGAAAGTTTTCCATCAGAACGGATTCGACATCCTGCTCCTGCTGGGTGGCGATGACCATGGCCCGTTCCATCTCCTGAGCGGAAATGATTTCCCGATTGATCAACTCCTCGTAGCGCATGGGAACCTTCTTGCCAGTTTTGTAATGATTGTACAGGGCGATGCCCAGAGTTTCGGCAAGTTCGTCGATGCGCTGCTCGTCGCCGCTGTCAAACTCGGCGCCGTTGCGTTTGTTTATGAGCTGGATGACTCCGAGAATGTTGGTCTTGAAGGTAATGGGAGCCAGCAGTACCTGTCGCGTCCTGCAGCCGCTTTTCTTGTCCCAGGATGGATCAAAGGTCAGGGTGGGGTGGATTCTGCGCAGCTCCTCTTTGTCGTAGACGTTTGTGATGTTGAGTTTTTTTCTGGTTTCAGCGACAAATCCGGCAATACTCGAGCGGTTGATGCCGATGCGAAACTTGGTAAGCGAACTGTCGGAGAGCAGAACCCAGGAAACCAGCTGGTGCTTTTTGGCGTCAACCAGGAAAATAGTTGCCATTTCGACATGGTAGACCTTGAGGATCTTGTTGCGCAGGCCCACCATGATGGCGTTGGGGGTGGATGCGGAATGGATCTCATTGACGAGTTTCTTGAAATTGTCGTCGAAGCGAGCCGACGGGCTGGTAGTTTGGGCGGCTTGCGCGGCTGCAGACATGAAGCATCACCTTGTTGGCTGAGGAGGGGCAAATGCCCTGTAGTGTTCTTTACTGCGGTTGCCCACTATACCAGAAGGAGGTGGCAAGCGGAAGTGGATTTATACCGGAAGCGGAGGCTGTTAATGGCCACTTCTTTGGAGGAATTCTCCTGAAATGGTGGCTAGGAAGGTGTGTGACAGTGCTAATGAAAAAACTGGAGAGATGAAGGTCTCCCGGCCGGAGCCGGGAGGAGGAGTGAGTTACTGCTGATAAATGTAGGGGGTGAGGTATGCCTGCAGTGCCCGGCCGCAGTCGACGATAGTCTCAAGATCCTCTTCGTTCGGCTTTGTGGTGACATAGGTGTCCAGGTCGCATATCTCCTGGAAGGAATCAAGGAACAGGAGCTTCGAACCTATGCCTGCACCAAGCTCGATATGCTGCTCCAGGGCCCTGAGCAGATCTCTCATGGTATGATTCTCGGCCAGGTCGCCCCGCTGCATGAGAAAGGCCATGATCAGTTTCTCTATGCCCATGCAGGTGAGGTTGTAGATTGCCTCACCGGAGAATCTTCTGCTTTTTTTTCTATGGGCTGCCTGGGCCGTCTTCAGAAACTGCTCGCCGTCCCTCAGGAAAATGTGCCAGTCACGTATTTGTACGGGTATCATCGTCTTCCTCCAAACTCTGTTTACGCAGGCACATGAGGTTGGTGGTCCTCCACCCTCGGCGCCGGTAGAATTCCAGTGCTCCCTCATTGCCGCGGTCAGCCAAAAGCTGCATTCTGCAGGCTCCACGGCGCCGGCCCCAACGGCCGATTTCCTCGAGCAGCAGATTGCCCGCGCCCTTGCGGCGCTGGCTGCTGTCAACGATGAGATCTTCGATCCAGAGGCTTGCCGTGCCTTCGGCGGTGGAGATTACAATCTGCCCGCTTGCCATGCCGACGATCCTGTCGGTTTCTACGACCATGACTGTGCCGCTGACTGACCTCAGCAGCTGCTCGAGACCCTGCTGCTGGAGTTCCCGGTCGAAGGAGAAATCATCCTCGATGGCGAAGAGCTGTTCGAGGAGGTCAACAAGAGAGGGTATGTCGCTGTCTGCGGCGGCACGAATTTTCATCTTCTATGAACTGATGTGATATTCTGCCGGCGGCTCACCGTCTTCAAGGCCGTCAAGTACGGTATTGATGGCTT
>CAKZOA010000434.1 GCA_937132035.1 uncultured Desulfobulbaceae bacterium
CCTCTTCTACGAACTTAATAATCGCGTGCCTGTATTAGTTTGACAATACCTTGGGATACTATTTTAAATCCCTCGTCCTTTCCGGCACTCCTCGTTAACCATATCTATAAATTCTTTCACTGGCATTGCAGGTAAATTTTTGCCATTACGCAAACGTACGGTCACTGTACCATCGGCTTTTTCCTGATCACCAATAATCAGCATGTAGGGAATTTTTGCAACCTGAGCTTCCCTTATTTTATAATTCAATTTTTCGTTACGCAAATCTTTTTCTATGCGTAACCCGGCGCTGCGCATTTGCTCGAAGATCTCTTCGGTGTATTCAGCCTGATCATCGGTTATGTTTAGCAACCGCGCTTGAACTGGAGCAAACCACAATGGAAATACACCGGCATAATGTTCTATAAGCACGCCTATAAAGCGTTCAAGAGAACCCATAAGTGCACGATGGATCATAATGGGCTGGTGTTCCTTGTTATCGGAACCGATATAATTGACCTCGAAGCGGTCTGGCAGATTGAAGTCCACCTGAATAGTTGAACATTGCCAGGACCTGCCCAGCTGATCTTTTATTTTTATATCAATCTTAGGTCCGTAAAAAACACCTTCACCTGGATCAATTGAGTAGTCGAGACCTTTTTTTTCAAGCGCCTGCTTCAGTGCTTCTGTAGCTTTTTCCCAGTTATCGTCACTGCCTACATATTTTTCAGGCCTGGTTGAGAGATATACATCATACTCAGAGAAACCGAAGGTCTTAAGAATATGAAGGTTGAGTTCAAGAATATTAAATATCTCTTCTTCAAGCTGATCGGGGCGGCAGAAGATATGAGCATCATCCTGAGTAAAACCGCGCACCCTTAGAAGACCATGCAGTGCTCCGGCTCGCTCATATCTGTATACAGTACCGAGTTCAGCCCATCGCAATGGAAATTCGCGGTAACTTCGTTTATTCGAATTGTATACTCCGATATGGAACGGGCAGTTCATCGGCTTGAGTTGATATTGAACATCATCAATGGCCATCGAAGAGTACATATTTTCGCTATAGAAGTCCAGGTGACCAGAGGTCTTCCAGAGGTCCTGACGAGCAATATGTGGAGTATAGAGCAGTTCGTAACCGTGTCGATAGTGCTCATCCTTCCAGTAATCTTCTATCAGGCGGCGTAATTGAGCACCTTTGGGCTGCCAGAGTATAAGGCCGGGACCAATTTGATCCTGGATGGTATAGAGTTCGAGTTCTTTCCCCAATTTTCGATGATCGCGTTTCTTGGCTTCTTCGAGAGCATTCAGGTGTTTTTTGAGGGCCTTTTTGTCATAAAAAGCGGTTCCGTAAATGCGCTGAAGAACATCATTGTTTTCATCTCCTCTCCAGTAGGCACCGGCAACCCTTAAAAGCTTGAACGCCTGGATATATGTAGTATCTGGCAGGTGAGGACCACGACAGATATCAACAAAATCATCAACCATATATGTCGAAACCATCTCATCATCAATGGTTTCAATGATCTCAACTTTATATTTTTCACCTTCACTGGCAAATATTTCTTTTGCATCTTTGGAGGCTACTTCTTTGCGTACGAATTCAGCTCTTGATTTGACGATTTCATTCATGCGCTCTTCAATCGCAGTAAAATCATCTGGACTGAAAGGCTCTTCCCTTAAGAAGTCGTAATAGAATCCATTTTCAATGGCAGGACCTATGGCCACCTTGACATCTTTTCCGAAGATGTCACGAACGGCTTTGGCCATAATATGGGCTGTACTGTGTCGTAGTACCTCCAAACCTTCTTCTGAATCCTTAATTATCGGGCGGATTACAGAATCTTTGGTAATAGGGGTGAGAAGATCGACAATTGTATCTCCAATATAGGCTGCAATAATCTGCTTCCTTTGTTTGTTGGAAACTAGTTCCCCCAAGGCATCTTTTAAAGTCGATGCTGCAGGTATTCGGGTCTCTTCGCCGCTATGTAACGATACAGTTATTTCAGTCATATTATTAATATATAAAAACAAAGGCCAAAGTGTTGACTCCTTTGTATGGAATCACTCCTTCAGCCTTCTTTCTGGTAGGCGCGGGCGGGATTGAACCGCCGACATCCACCACGTCAAGGTGGCGCTCTCCCACTGAGCTACGCGCCTTCATGCGTAAAAGTTGCCATATATTGCTATGATGACATAGTGAGTCGTAAACCTGATTCAAATACCAGTATTCCTTAATTGTGTCAAGTGAAAACAGAGTCATAATTGCAAAATTATATCATGAATATCATAGAACAACACCCCTACCTTCTATTGCTCTGGCAAGGGTATATTTGTCTGCATATTTAATGTCCATACCCATGGGAATGCCGTAGGCAAGTCGGGTGAGTTTCACGTTGGTTTTCTGCAGCTTATCGAGAAGATATGAAGCGGTAGCCTCTCCAGGAACAGTCGAACTGGTGGCAATAAGTATTTCTTTAACTACTCCGGAACGCGTGCGCTGCATCAATTCACGAAATTTAATCTCATCGGGCCCAATTCCATCAATAGGTGAAAGCACTCCATGAAGGATGTGATAATGTCCTCGAAATACACCGGTGCTTTCAATTGCAAGAAGATCACTGGGCTGTTCAACAACACAAACAAGCTCTGCTGTTCGTCTTGCGTCCCCGCAAATATCGCAGGGGTCATGTTCTGAGAATGCAAAGCAGCTTGAGCAAAGACTGATGGAACCATGCAGCTGTGCCAGGGCGGAAGATAGCTCTTGTGCCTCGCCTGAAGGTCGCCTGAGGACATGCAGCGCTAATCTGGTTGCTGTCTTTTTACCAATTCCTGGGAGAGCTGCAAAACTTTGAATAAGCCTTTCAAGGGCAGGGGGAACAAGCTGCATAGTTGTCGATCCTAAAACATATTTGAAAGGCCAGGAATATTAAGTCCACCTGTGAGCTGCTGCATTTCCTGTTTGGCAAGTTCTTTTGCTTTGCGCAGTCCGTCGTTGGTTGCGGCCACCACTAAATCCTGCAGCATTTCTTTTTCCTGGGCCGATAAAAGTTCGTCTTCAATGGAGATTGCCAAAACATCACCTTTACCGCTGACGGTAACATTAACCATACCGCCGCCGGCACTGCCGGTGATTTTCTTATGAGCAAGTTGATCCTGAATTTCTGCCATTTTAGCCTGCATTTGCTGGGCCTGCTGCATTATGTTGTTTATGTCCATAATCTTTTTTGTTTAATACGAAATTTTCTTGAATGATTTTATCTGCTTCGCGGACCGATACGAATGTCTCCTATCTGTCCGTTAAATATCTCAACCGCCATTTGCACAAGCGGGTCCTGGACTAATTTTTGTCTCTGAATCTGTGGGTTATTACCATTTGTGTCAGTATCACCATTTGTCGTAACGTCAGGTATTATAAAGCGTACAGTGAGCTCTTTTTGGAAAAAATCAAGCACGAATTCAGTGAGTAGTCTTCGGTTCTCTTTGTTTCTAAGAAGAGTGCAGGTTGTTGGATCACTAAATTGAAGATGCAGCTCACCGTCTTTTTCTTTCGCAGAATCAACTCTTTGAAGATCTTTGGCCATCCAGACCTTTCGTTCTTTAACATAATCGGTGAACTCATCCCAGTCTCTGCGAACGTCATGAGCTGAACTGGGTTGTGGAGCTAATGCTGGTTTTTCGACAATTTCTTCATTCTCCAGGGGCTCCTGTTTTTCCTCGTCTTTTTTGGAAGTTTTCTCCTCATCTGAATTATCCTGGCTGTAGTCGAATGTTTCAGGGCTTGAATCTATTGATGGGAGTGGTGGCTCCTGGTAATCTGCTAAGGGAGGTTCAGGTGTGGATAAGGCAGTTGAAGTATCA
>CAKZOA010000435.1 GCA_937132035.1 uncultured Desulfobulbaceae bacterium
GTCCTTGAAACAGATCGAATGGAAGGGAATCTCGGCATCGAGAATCTGCTGGAGACGATTCATGTAAAATTCCGGATCATGGGCACCGGAACACCCCGGGGGCAGCTCCATCATGGAAACGACCACCTGATGGTTGAGGCCGTGATGGGCGATGCGTTCGCCGGAATACTCGAGATTGCGGACGTCGTTGAGGGCGTCGAAGTTGCGGATGGTAGTTATACCGTGTTTTTTGAACATTTTGGCGTGGAGATCGATTATATCCCGCGGACATTGGCTGAGGGCGACGACGTTGATGCCGCGGGCCAGGGTCTGGAGATTGCAGTCGGGGCCGACCTCATCGCGAAAGCGGTCCATCATGTCGAAGGCAGATTCACCGCAGTAGAAGAACAGACTCTGGAACCTGGCGCCGCCGCCGGCCTCGATATAGGTAATTCCCGCATCCACAGTGGCCTGCAGTGCCGGTATGAAGTCGTCCGTTAATACCCGTGCCCCAAAAACCGATTGAAAACCGTCCCGGAAAGACGTGTCCATGAATTGAATTACTTTTTTGCCCACAGTGTTTCTCCTTTAGAATTGTTCCCTCGTATGGAAAGATTGAATCTATCGATATGGTATCAAGCGTGAGTCAACAGGTACGCATTTTGTCTGCTTCGAAGGCAGCTATTGCTGCGGCGATAACGGCAATATCGTCTTCATCTTCTGCCGTGCTGGATACGGTTCTGGCCTCGAGTTCTCGCTTTTTCTTGGCCTTGGCGGCAGCGGCCAGCAGTGTTCGTTCCCTTTCTATGGTTTCGAATTCCCGTGCCGTATGTTCTTTGGTCAGTCTGGAGATCAGCTGCAGTAACAATATCATGAAACAGAGAAACAGCAGCACTGTTCCCATACCCACGAACATGAGCTTTATTCCTTCAAAAATCATACTGATAGCCCTCGAGTAAAGTGCGGAGATGAAGGGGGCGGAGTGCCTGCCTTCGGTTGCGTTACTGACAGTTGCCAGATGGGGTGGAGCCGGTACGCGGCTAAGATTCGTAAATGGCGTATTTCGTTTTCTCGCCGAGAAGCGTGTCTATCTGGTTCTGGATGCTCTTGCGTTTTTCGTTATTCACCCAGTTATCCCAGTCTTCGATGGATCGCCAGGTGCTGATGACCATGCTTTCGTCCTTCTTGTCCACACGTCTCAGAGTTTCGCCTGAAATATAGCCGGGCTGGTTGATGGTCAAGCTGCGCAGTTTTTTCAAAAGAACCGTCAGTTCAATGATATTGTTTTCCGAAACCTTTCTTTTGATGAATATTTTGACCGACATAATACTCTCCTTCCAGGGCTGAATATCTGTGAATGTCGTGCTGCTTAAAAACGCGAGATGTGTACAGGTGCGGACTCGGGTCTGAAAAATATACCCTTTTCTATATAGAAATTATCACGACAAGTCAATTATTAACACCAAACGGTCTGATGAGTAATAATTAAGGGTGACTCAAAAAAAAATTATCTGCTCACTCCTGAAACGCAGCTTACGCACTTCCGTAGAGTCGCCAGGTCTCCTCATGCGTTGCTGAACATGAGGGGCAAGACCACATACGTATCCTCTGTCGACCAAATCCGCAACAGATTGTATTGGTGTAATTTTTGGGTAGTCATGAGTTTTTTCCAGGCATCGCTTGTGTTTCACACAACTACAAAACCCTACGAATTTGGCAGTGAGAAGTAATGAACATCATATCGACACAGGTGCCTGCCGCCATGCCGTAAGGGGCAAGGCAGCAGTGGGGCCCGTGCACTTTTCTCTCCATTGGCACACTGATGCCGGATACCCGTGAATGAGGTGAAAAACAAAAGTCACAGTGGCGCGGCTCAGCCTATGGCCTTTGTCGAGGCGAATTCCGGTTCGTGCAATGGCAGGATTATATCAGCCATTTCCTTGACCTTCAGCATGGTATCATAGGCCTCGTAGGAGTTGACGGTGGTACCAGGGGGAATGACCTCCATCTCCATGGCCCGTATCTGCACCGGCGGCTCGAAATTTTCTCTGATAACGCAAAATCCGGTGATGGCCGCCTTGCCCTTGGCGGTTTCTATAAAAACCGTCATGCCTCCGGGTGTGTGTATCGGCGTATGCAGAAGCGAAATGCCGGGGAGAATTTCTCCGTCCTCGCCAATGGTTTCGATCTGTTTGTTCTCCTCTATCTCGAAGATAAAGTCTTCGACGTAGCGAAAATCAAGGGGATGATATTTGCGGATGGTCTCCAGTTCTTTCTCATGGATGTAGAATCTGGCATTGGTGCATTTGTAGTCATTCTCGCAATGATCGCTGTGGAGATGGGTGTGGATGACTATATCGATGTCCTCCGGAGTCAGGTTGAATCTCGCCAGGCCCTCCTCGAAGGTCAGTATGGGGCCGCCGATGGCCTCCTCCCTTTCCTGTGATTGCACCGGGTGCATTTCACCGGTGTCCACCAGGATTTTTTTATCTCCACCTTCTATGTACCAGCAGTAGATGGGGATGGTATAGGGGGTACCGTAATTGTGCTGGTAGGTCATCATACCCTTGTCGAAAACTTTGGTGCCCATAACGATGGGATGGATAGTGTAGGCTGCCATATGGGTCTCCTGTGGTGTATACGTTGGCCGGGTTCTCCTTACTAACATTATTAACAAATGAACAATATGTCAAAGCCAATTACTACAATGCGGGAGAGGTGTTTGCCGACGTCAGCGTGGCAGAAGTTCGGCAATTTCATCAGCTGCAGACAGTAAATTCTGCGGGTAGGGGCGGCCCGAAGAGGTGGGGGGTGCAAGGGACTTTTCAGTCATCGCGAAAAGGAAAATGGCAAAGTGTTTCGCAGAAAAAGGCTTTTTTATCGGTGAAATGGTGGTAGGCTCTACCCTTGAATTACGGCCTCGGAAAATCCTGGTAATGACAGGCGAGGCGCCGGCAGAAAAGCCGGGGCCTTGGGCAGGGCGATACTTAGGCAGACTGCAGCAAAAGCGGGTGGCCGTGGATTAACACCAACAGAGAAACAGACGCGATGAAGACAGACACAATTCCTCTCAACGAACGGATCATTGTCGCCCTTGATGTGGCAGGCGACAGACAGGCTAGAGAAGTGGTCAAAAAATGCGAGGGCCACTGTCGCTATTTCAAGGTGGGGCTGCAGCTTTTCATGGCCAACTGGTTTCACACGGTCGACTGGATAGTCGACAGGGGACATAAGGTAATGCTCGATCTTAAATTCTTCGATATCCCCGAAACAGTGAAACTGGCAGTGGAGCAGGTAAACAGCCGGGGCGTGAGTATGGCGACCATCCATGGCAATGACCCCATAATCCGGGCGGCGGTGGAGGCGGCAACTTCGATGAAGCTTCTGGCGGTGACGGTTCTGACCAGCTTCGGCGAGGACGATATGCGCGAGATGGGCATGACCCAGTCGGTGGAGGATCTGGTCTACTACCGGGCCAGAAGGGCCCTGGATCTTGGCTGTGACGGCGTGGTTTCCTCAGGGCTCGAGGCGGGCAGGCTACGCCGCGGACTGGGGGGGAAACTTCTCATCGTCACTCCGGGAATTCGTCCAGGAGCCAACGTCGAGGATGGCGATGATCAAAAACGGGTCGTCACCGCCGGCAGGGCCATAGGCGACGGCGCCGATTACGTGGTGGTCGGCCGGCCTATTACCCAGGCGGCTGATCCGGCCGCTGTCATTGCCTCCATGCAGGAGGAAATAGCCGCGAGGAGTGAATAAAAAGCTGTCTACAAGAGGAAGGAGGGCGACAGGAAGGTCTTGAGGCGACGCAAAGCGGTTTGCTCGAGCTGGTAGATAGAGCCTCTGGTAACCCCATAAGCAGCTGCTATTTCAACGACGGACTGCTCCTGACCACGGTAGGGAAAGAGGCCGTAACGGCGCTTGATCACATCGGCGCTTTTGGTCGAAAGCAGTTTTTCTATGGCCGATGCCAGCAAATCTCTGGTCTCGCTGTCTTCCAGCTGTTCTTCAAAACAGGGAGCTTCTGCTGACTGCCAATTGTCGCGCTCAGTCTCCGTCGAGGCTGTCTGGACGGTGGCCCGGCAGAGTTCTTCGTAGGCGTCGGTTGCCTGCTCCGGACCCGGATTTCTGGCCTGGCGGGAGACTTTCTCCACCAGGTTGGAGGATATGCGAATAAGCCTTCCCTCCAGGGCCTGCCGCTGGATTTCTTTGAGAACCCAGTGGGCTGCATAGGTGGAAAAGCGGATGCCCAGGGAGGGGTGATAGCGATAGGCCGCCCTGGCAATGCCGAAGTTGCCGATCTGCCTGGCGTCGTCGGCTGAGATGGAATGCTGATAAACGGCGCTGATCCTGCCTGTCATTTTCTGGACCATGCCCAAAGAGAGGAGCATGTAGATATTGCGAAGTGTGTTGAGCCGCTCCACTGCTTCGTGCAGTTCATTGAATGGCCGGCTGTCGAGAAAGGCCTCGTTGGCCTGGGTGATGATGCGGTCCCATACCCGGGCGAGGATGAAATGCTGAAAGGTTTTTGCCAGTGGCACGGAGGGTGCCGACGTCGGGCCGGTGAACAGGAGAAGCGCCTGCCGACGCTCCTCTTCTCCCAGTTTGTCACTGGTGGTGCCGAAAAAAATTCGGCGCTGCCGGAACAGATAAATATTCTGGATAACGGTAAGGGCGGCCTGCCGGAAAAACCGATTATCGAAGACAAGACAGGTGAAGGTGTGCCTGAGCATCAGGGCCTCGCCAGCCAGCTCCTTTTCGTCGTTGGCGGTAAGGCGCACGGCTGTGGGCTGGCGTGGTGTTTCAGCCTCGAGGATCTTGTTCTCCAGAGAGGAGCTCAGTCTGAGTTCTTTAACCCGTTCGGCAAAGGGATGGGCTGGAGGACTTGTGCGAAGAAGGTCAATGATATTATGAGACTGCCGCTTCAACAGGCTGGTCGGCTGTTTGAGAGGACAGCGACTGTCGGCGAGAGTATGCGCTGTGGGCCTATTCTTCATTAACCTGTCGACCGATAAGAAAGTATCACCTGTAACGATGCCTGGGTGGTGTTGGTATCTGTGCTCAGTATACCATAATCGTCAAAAGTTGGTGAGGGCTCGAGTCCTGTATCGACCGGGATAGAAGAAAACTTTATCTGCAGACCATCTCAACTGGTTCAATGCTCGAGTCAAAATAGAGTCCTGTTGTCGATCTTGTTGTTGGATTTTGCAAACCATTACTACATAACCGGGGTCGTGTGACAGCGGGTGGATCTGGGCAGCCGAAAGAGGCCCTTGAAAAAGATTGAGCGACGGTTTGGTCCAAAACACAGTGTGATAGAGCTTGATTTGTTCTCTTGTTCGTGTAATTATTGCTCATTGTGCAACCAGGGGGACTGGTGCCGAATGGTTTTGCAGCATGAGCGGATACTGACTGATGAAAAAAATCGAAAAAATACTAGACGACAGGGAAGTGAAGAAATTCTTTTCCTTCCACTCCAACAGCGTGTTCTACAGGTTGACCATGGCCTTCGCCCTGTTTTTCATGGGGCCGCTGCTGGGCCTGGTGTTTTTGAGTGTGCAGACGGATCTTTTCGGCACCAATGAGCTGGTCTACAGCCTTGTCGGCCTGCTGATCTCCACCCTGTTCGGCTACATCATAATGCGCCAGATTTCCAACGGTATTTCCCGGGTGGAAAGCCGTATGGCCGCAAAGCTCAAGGCCATTACCGAGGTCAATAAAGTCGGTGAGGATGAACTGGAAAATATTTCCGCCTTTGCCGACATTATGAGCGAGAGTATCAAGAAAACAGGGGAGTCGCTCAGTAGAAGAATTAACGAAATACATGCCCTGCGGGAACTTGGTGGTCTCGATAATTTCCAGGTCACAGCCCGGTCCTTCACTCTGACCGCGCTGGAACGATCCATGGAGGTGACCCAGGCCGCCTGTGGCGCAATCTTTTTCATCTCAGGAGACAGCGGAATCTGTCATCTCAAGCGGGGCCAGGGAGTCTGTTTTGAGAAAGGACAGAAGTTTTCCTTCGATTCACTACCGTGGAAGCGGACCATCCAGCAAAACAAGCCGCTGTTTCTTCCCAGGTGCGACGGCGAGCAGGTTAAGTCCTTCTTCTCGTCCGATTGCAGCAGTGCAGCCATCATACCCTTCGGCCGTTTCGCCGCCAATACAGCGGTGGCCATCCTGGCAGCCCCTGCCGGCGCCCAGTGGGATGAGACGACCCTGGAATTTCTCAGCTCCTATTTTCTCAGCATCGGTAATGCCTTGAAGATGCAGGAAGTCGAAAACCAGAAGCAGCAGACAGCCCATGAGCTCGAGGTGGTACTCTCCATAATCAGCATTCTCAGTTCCAACCCCAAAAACGGTGATCTGTTGGAAATCATCGCCCGTAAGATCGAAGAGATCCTGCCTCATCACTGGATAGGCCTGGCGTTAAACCGTGATTCCGACAAGTGCCTGTATCTCAGTCACTCCTTTTCAAGACATGGCGCCGATATACGAACCGGACAGCAGATCACCGGTAAGCGCTCATTGTTTCAGCTGGCCATGGTAAGGGACAAAATCATAAATATCGACAACCTTGTCTCCAGCAGGGAGTACTTCGAGAAAAGACTTTTCAGCAAACTGGGTTTGAAGTCCTGTATATTGTCAAGCCTCAATAGCAGAGGCAGGGCGATGGGTTCCATATGTTTGGGCAGTGAAAAAAAATCGGCCTTCGGCGTCCGCGAAAAGCGAATCCTGTCCATGATCGCCATGGCTGTGTCCATAGCCATAGACCAGTCGAGAATCTTCAGTCGGGAAAGGGCCAAGCGCGAAGAGCTCGAAATTTTCAACAAAATAGGGGGAGCGCTGACATCGCATACCATTCGGGCGGACAAAATACTCTCCTATATTCTTGAAAGACTGACTGACCTGGTGGGTGCTGAAGCCGGGTCCATCATGCTGCTGGAGTTCGACACCCTCATCATAGAGGCAGCCGTCGGCGAATTCAGCCGGGAACTGCAGAAGCAGAAATTTCACTTCGATCACGGGGTTGCCGGGTATGTGGTAGCCACCGGCGAGGCGGCGGTGGTAGGCGACACCAGGGAGAGCCCCCATTTTCTCTCTGCCCTCGACCGGAAAACCGGATTCCAGACCCGGAGCATGCTATGCGTCCCCCTGATCTCCGGAGGGCGGGTCATAGGCGTGATAGAACTACTCAACAAGGTCGGCGCCCCTTTTAACGACGACGATATGCAGGCCGTCAAAACCGTCGCCTCATCAACGGCTATGGCCTTGGAGAACACCCGGCTCTACAGCGAGTCGAAGCACATAGCCAAAAAGGAGAAGTTCATTCGCACCATCTTCCAGAAGTATGTGCCCGAAGAAATTGTCACAAAAATACTCGAACGTGGCGATATCGATTATATGGCGGTCAGCGAGAGAAAGATCGTCACCATTTTCAATGTTGACATCCGCGGGTATACCATGATGTCGAAGCAGGCGTCGACCGAGGATGTCGTCCAGATACTCAATCATTTCTTCCGTAAGATGGGTAACATCGTCATCAAGCACAAGGGACTGTTGGACAAATTCCTGGGTGATGGGATGCTGGCCATCTTCGGAGCGCCGGCGTCTACCGCCAACCCGGCCCTCGATGCGGTGCTGGCGGCGCAGGAGATGGTAAAGGCGGTGGAAAAACTCAGCATCCTTTCGCTCGACAGGTGCGGTCTGCCGCTGAAGATCGGCATCAGCATCAATACCGGAGAGGCCATCGTCGGCAATATCGGTTTTTCCAAGAAAATGGAATACACCGTTATCGGCGACGTCGTCAACGAAACCTTCCGCCTGCAGGATTTCACCCGCAACAAACCCAACTCCATACTTATAGGCGAGACCACCTACAATCAGGTGAAAACGGTGATACGCACCCGTCCGTTCGGGGTCAAGAAACTCGACAATTCTCTGGTCAATGTCTATGAAGTGGAAACCGACTATATGGACGAAGAGCCGGTTGCGCCTTTTCTAAGCATGCCTCACGATATGAGTAACATTCACTAGCTCGGAGAGCGAAGAGAGTACGCTCTGTTTCCTCCCCTCTCAAATCAACAGAAACCCGCGCTGCCAGGGGGCGCCGAAGGAGAGCACTTTCCACTCTCCGACAGGCTCCCGGGACAGGTAACATGACAGAGTGGGGACTGGAGGTCATGGCGTCTCTTGAAGGGACGAACGTGATAAAAAGATGGGGGGACGCCGGGATAGGCTGGCTCAAAAGAGCCCAGGGGAGGCGGTGGATGGCATCAAACATGCCTGCATTGAAAGGACATCGACAACCCTCCGGATAAGAGATTAGCTTCAGGGGATTAGTGATATCCTTTGAACCATCAACACCCGATCAATGCAGACATTTCCTGTAGAGCATCCCCGCCAATGTGGGACGCTCGACGTTTTTTCGCTTTCAGTCTACCGCCAGAAAGCTGTGGCGTTTCTCCAACGGCTCGATATTGCCGTTGATTTCTACATATTTGTTGTTGTTGTGATCGACGTAGGCCATGGCCAGCGATCTGCCGGCTGGGCCACCGGGAATTGGAGTATTGACGACAAAACCCCGGCCTATCGGTCGGAATGTACGTTTTTTATCCGTTTTCATTTTACCCTCATTCATATATCACATTTCGTGTAATACATACAGCAATATATACCCAGCAGGAATCGTGCCAGGTCGGATTTTTCTATTTGAATTGTACGCTGGATTGTCGAGGTTGAGGGTAAAAAGAGCGCAACGCCAATAGTATACCGATTCGGCAGCGTACCTCATGGAGTGGCGGCAATCACCTCCGGCGGAGCGTTATTACGGTACAACGGTAACAAGGTGTAAACAATGTTTACGCGAAGGTGCAAAAGAGAACAGCGGAGGAGGAGTAAATATTCCATTCACCCCTTCAGCTTCGAGGATCAGCTGCCGCCTGTTTGCAACAGCTGTTCCTGTTGGAGGAAGGCATTTCTTTAGGAAATTAACAACATAGAATTGTTTTTGTTTTTTGACATTTTTTCTTTGGTACTGTACAGTGGCGCTGTGAGTGTTCTCAACCGGCGTATACTCCCTGTTTGTCGGGGGACGCCGGCCGTTTTCCAATCATGTAAACAGCGTTTCCATATGCACACCAACAGTTCCTATACGCTGACCTCGCGGAAAAGTCTCGCCGTTCTCAGACAGCAGTTTCTGCAGGTCGCCTCTTCCTGGGCCATGGAAGATTACCGGGCCTTTGTTACCTTCCATACAAGAATGCTGCCCCGCCTGATGGATGTGGAGCGCTGTACTATTTATATCATCGATATCGGCAGTAATCGTGTCTGTTCCATCTACGGAACCGGTTTGACGGAAACGCAGATCGAGGCCCCGCTTGAAGGCAGTCTGGTGGGAAGAGTTATCAGCACCGGCAAAAGCCTCATAGAAAACGATCTCGGTGCCCACAGCGGATTTCATGAGTATATTGCCGAGCAGACCGGCTATGTCAGCAGGAACATGGTCTGCTCACCGATCAAGAGCATGACTGGTAATGGAGTTTCCGGTGCTGTGCAACTTCTCAACAAAAATGATGATTCCGGCTTTGACGAAGAGGACCTCGCCCAGTTAGAGGAGATCGCTCATTATCTCTCCATCTCCATCGAGTCCATTGTCCTCAACAAGGAAATGTTGCGTATAGCCAACTATTTCGATCAGGAGGTTGAGCGGTTCGATCAGCAATCGGTTCATGGTTCAGTGTTTATTGCCGAGAGCCAGGCAATGCGCGAAGTGCTCGATTTGGTGCGCATTGTCAGTTCCACTCCGGTAAGCGTTATTCTGCAGGAAGAAAACGGTACCGGCAAGGAGCTGATAGCGAGAATGATTCACGAGCGGGCGGGACTGAAAAAGCAGCCCTTCGTTGCCGTCAACTGCTCCTGTATTCCTGAGAACCTGGTGGAAACGGAATTCTTCGGTCATGAACGTGGCGCTTTCACCGGCGCCGAAAATGTCCGCAAGGGACGTTTCGAGGAGGCGGAAAACGGCACCCTCTTTCTTGATGAAATCGCCCTGATGCCACTG